>JAYUAM010000691.1:0-3526 GCA_043741295.1 Acidimicrobiia bacterium | reverse complement strand
CGGTGATCCTGTTCGCCGTGACCCGGGCGGCAAGTGGGCGCCCGAACTTCTGGTTGTTCCTCGCGTTGCTCACCGTGGTGCTCGCCGGGTTCAGCCTGCTCAACTCGAACCTCAACGCGGCGGCGATGACGCCGGTCGGTCACGTCGCCGGCACGGCCGCAGCGTTGATGGCGACCGCGTCCACGGCGGTTGGCGCATTGGTTGGCTCGCGCATCGACCAGGCCTTCGACGGCACGGCGAACCCGCTGACGCTGGCGTTCGCCGCCGCCGGCTGCATCGCGCTGGCGCTGGTCGCCTGGGGCCGGCGGGAGGAGGCCAGGGTGGGCAGCGAGAGCCGGTCGGTCAGCGCGTAGGGATCTCGGTGACGAGGGCGGCGGCGGCGTCGATCACCGTCGCCTGGTGCGGTTGCAGGCTCTGGTAGGGGAGCGCGGCGAGACTGGCGTACGGGTCCTCGACGCCGGACGGCACGCCGCTCATCGCCTCGATCACGGCGAGGCCGCAGAACGGCACGTGGAACGGCGAGTAGCCGCCCTCGTGCACCACGACGAGTCGACCGGCGCACAGCTCGGCCGCCGCCTCCACCAACGCCTCGGCCATGAACCGGAACGTGCCGCTGTGGGCCATCATGTGCGCCATCGGATCGAACCCGCCGGCGTCGTATCCACTGGCGACGAGGATCAGGTCCGGGCTGAAGCGTCGCAGCGCCGGGACGACCACCTGCCCGATGCACGCCCGGTAGGCGCCGTCGCCCGACCCGGGTGGCAGGGGGATGTTGATGTTGCTGCCGTGCCCCGCGCCTGCGCCGCGCTCGTCGAGCCCGCCAGTGTCGGCGGGGTAGCGGCCGTCCTGGTGGATCGAGATCGTGAGCACCGCGGGATCGGCGGCGAACGCGTCCTGTGTGCCGTTGCCGTGGTGCACGTCCCAGTCCAGAATCGCCACGCGCCCGACGCCGAGCGCGGCCTGCGCGTGCAGCGCGGCGAGGGCGACGTTGTTGAACAGGCAGAAGCCCATGCCGCGGTCGGCCAGTGCGTGGTGGCCGGCTGGTCGCACGAGCGCGTAGGCGTTGTCGACCGTGCCGGCGAGCACGGCTTCGGTCGCGACGAGCGCACCGCCGACCGCCAGTGCAGCGATCGACGCGCTACCGGGGCCGACGTAGGCGTGATGGCCGGCCTCGCCGCCACCGGCGGCGTCGAGGGAGCGCACCCGGGCGATGTAGGCGGGCGTGTGCAGCCGTTCGAGCTCGTTGTCGGTCGCGGCGCGCGGCGCCAGGCGGACGAGGTGATCGGCGTAGCCCGTGGCCTCGAGCAGACCGAGCAGCCGGCGCTTCGCCTCGGGCTTGTCGGCCGGCTCGTCGACCTGCAGGACGATGCCGTCGGGCCGTCGGCTGCCCGCCGAGGGGCCGGGGTCGTGCCAGAAGTAGCGCTCGTGCGTGACCAGGCCCGTGCGACGCATCGCACGGTACGGTAGCGGCCATGGCGAAGGCGCTCCTGTTCGACATCGGCGACGTCGTGATGAAGTCGAACTGGGACATGCTCGATCTGCTCGAGCGGGCGACCGGTCGCCGCATCTCCGGCCGCGGGCCGGTCGATCCCACCGGCGATCCCGACTGGCTCGCCTACCTCGACGCCCGCCTCTCGTGGGACGACTACTGGGAGAACAAGGCGGCCTCCGGTGGCTACGCCGGCCGCTACGAGCTTTGGCGTGACATGTGCGCGCAACTCGGGAAGGACCAGTTCGATCCCGACGCGTTGGCGCTCATCAACGACGCCCGTGCCGCTGGAGTGCCCGTCGGTCTGCTCTCGAACGACCTCGTGGCCATCGGTGGCGCCGAGTGGGTGGCCACCCGGCCCGAGCTCGCCGGCTTCGATGCCTTCGTCGACGCCACGGTGCTCGGCGTGCGCAAGCCGGCGCCCGCCCCCTACCTCGCCGCCATCGAGCAGCTCGGCCTGGCGCCGGAGGACATCGTGTTCCTCGACGACACGGTGACGTGCATCGAGGGCGCACGGGCGGTGGGCATGATCGGGCTGCACGTCGACCCGACCGATCACAAGGCCGCCTTCCAACGGGCGCGCCAGCTGGTCGGGCTCGCCGATCCGCCGCCCGCCCAGGCGCTCGTCGATGCCGCGCAGGCGGCCTACGAAGCCGTCGACCTCGACGCGGTCATGTCGCTGTTCCACCCCGGCGCCGTCGTCTACTGGAACGGTGCGCAGGTCGCCGAGGGGCACGGCGCGATCCGTGACTTCCATCTGACCAAGCTCGGGTTCGACCGGCCGCCGCGCGCCGACTACCGCCTGCGCAAGACGCTGCGCGCGGTTGACGGCGACACCGTCGCGGTCGAGTGGGTCAGCACCTACCGCCGCGACGATGGGTCCGAGGTGCGCCGGTCCGGCGGCGAGTTCTGGACCGTGCGCTTCGAGCGCCTCATCGAATGGAAGGCGTACTCGTGAGAGCGGCAACCGGCGTTGTTGTGATCACCGGCGCGAACCGTGGTCTCGGGCTCGACCTCGTCCGCGCGTACGTAGACGACGGGCACGAGGTCGTCGCCGGTTGTCGTCGTCCGGCCGAGGCGGTTGACCTGGCGGCGTCGGGCGCCGAAGTCCACGCCCTCGACACGGGCGGTGCCGTGTCGATCGCCGCGTTCGCCGCCGCCGTCGGTGACCGACCGGTCGCCGTGCTCGTGAACAACGCCGGCATCGACGCCCGCGCCCTCGGCGTCGCCGACGACGCGCGCGATGCCCTGCAGCTCGACGGCGAGGTCTTCCTCGACGTGATGCGCGTGAACACCGTCGGCCCGATGCTGCTGACGCGGGCGCTGGTGGCGAATCTCAAGGCCGCCGCCGGCAAGGTGGTGAACATCTCCTCGCAGGTCGGATCGATGGAGGTCGGCCGTACCATGGGCCGCGACGTCGCCTACGTGGCGTCGAAGGCCGCGCTCAACATGGTGACGCTCAAGTTCGCCCAGCTGCTCACGCCGGCCGGCGTCACCGTGGCGTCGATGCATCCCGGCTGGCTGCGCACCGAGATGGGCGGCGCGTCCGCCGCACTCGACCCCGCGGACGCGGCGAAGCAGATCGTCGCCACCATCGCGGGCCTCACCACCGACCGGTCACCCGCCTTCGTCAACTGGGACGGCACCGATCATCCGTGGTGAGCTGCCACGAGCGGAGTTCAGCGTTTCGTGATCAGCGTTAGCGCGGTGATCGCCGGCCACAGCTCGTCCGGCCAGGTGCAGGGTCCGTAGTCGTAGTGCGTGCCGTCGTCGAAGCCGACCACTACGGACGCGTCGAGGCGGCCGTCACCGCACCCGTAGGACTGCGCGGGATTGGGTGGGAGCACGGCTGGGAGTGCCGCGAGTATCGGGGCAACAGCTCGCGACGTGCTGTTGACCCCTCCGAGCTCGTAGGACGCGACGAAGGTGGTGCCCTCCGGCCTCGGGTAGTAGGCGAGGCTGACCACATGGTCCCGGCCGAGTGACGGCGAAGTCGATTCCGAGGCCACGCTCGCCACGCGCAGCGCGGTCGTTGGA
>JAYUAM010000690.1:0-3528 GCA_043741295.1 Acidimicrobiia bacterium | reverse complement strand
TCGACTGGCGCGGCCGCACGCTGGTGGCGACGCGCTCGGGCGCCACGACGCCGACGCAGCTCGTCGCCTACGACGCCGGCGAGCGCGGCGAGGGCGCGTGGACGCGGACGGTGCTCGCCGTCGGCCCGGTGATCGGCTTCGAGCCGCATCTCGCTGAGCCCGAAGCGGTGGAGTGGACATCGACCGACGGCGCCGTCGTGCACGGTCGCCTCTACCGTCCGGTCGCCGCGGACGCCGCGCCGGCGATCGGGCCCGCCGGCCGGCTGATCGTGTGGGTCCACGGTGGGCCGACGAGCCAGTGGGGCGTTTCGTTCAACGCCCGCTTCGCCTACTGGATGAGTCGCGGTTGGTCGATCCTCGTGCCCGACCATCGCGGCTCGTCCGGCTGGGGTCGGGCGTACACGGACTCGATGCGCGAGGGCTGGGGTGAGGTCGATGTCGCCGACACCGCGGCCGGCGCGCGCGCCGCGATAGAGCGGGGCTGGGCGGCGTCCGGCCGGGTCGTGGCGATGGGCGGTTCGGCCGGCGGCTTCACCGTGCTCAACCTGCTCGCCCACCACGGCGACGCGTTCGCTGCCGGTATCGCCCTGTACGCGGTCACCGACCTGCGCGCGCTCGACGAGACGACGCACCGCTTCGAAGCGCACTACAACCACTCGCTCGTCGGGCCCTGGCCGGAGACGGCCGACCGCTACCGCGATCGTTCGCCGCTGCACCACGCCGCAGCGATCGAACGTCCACTCCTCATGCTCCACGGCGCAGACGACGACAACGTGCCCGTGGCCCAGGCCGAGGCGATGGTCTCGGCGATGCGCGCCGCCGGCCGCCCGGTGGAGCTGCACGTGTACGAGGGCGAGGGTCACGGGTGGGGCCGCTCGGAGACGGTGGCCGACGAGCTCGCCCGCATCGAGGCGTTCCTCGCCAAGGTCGTCCCCTGACGGCGTCCGTCTCGAGCGACCTTGCCGAAAGTTGTAACGGCGGGACCATCGCTGGACTCTCATCAGTCAGGACAAGGCGGCACGGGGGTCGCTTGGGTGCCCGACATGACCTGGAACCCATCGCAGCCGCTGCTGGTTCGACGGTCGCTCGAACACCATGTTGTCTCATGGCTCACTACGTACTGATGTAAATAGCTGTCGCGTCGACGGTGATGATGCGGACGTTTATCGGCAGATGAGCGAGCGGGCGGGGCTGTCCGGGTCGAGTTCACAAGACGTCTCCGCCTATTGATGGGCGTCGACCGTGATGCTCTTCGCGCCCGTCACGAGCAGGAGTTCGGCCAGTCGCATCAGCGTCATCAATCGGTGACGCAGCGAGCGCTGGACTGTCCGCTTTCAGAAGATGAGACCGGTGGGCCCGGCCGTGCGCGTTGCACGGCCGGGTCCGATCCGTGGATCCGTCCTCAACGTCAGTCGAGGGCGATGAGCGGGCAGTTGGAGATCGCCCCGAGCGCCTTGAAGCCATCGAGCGACGGGTTGGCGGGTCCGTTACCGGCCGAGACGACGAGCCCCTTGGCGAACGCGCCGCGCAGGTCGCTGCCGCTGGACAGGACTTCGCGTTGGCCGCTGGCGATCGCGGCGTCGGTCCACACGGCGGCGTGGATGTCCCATACCGGGCTGTAGCGGCCGTTGCCCTGACCGGGGATGTCCTGGTTGATGTTGCCCGGGTCGCCTTCACCGCGTAGGGCCGAGTTGAGGCCCTGGCGTTGCGGGTTGTTGACGCCGACGGCCCCGTTGACGATCGGGATGATCGCCGAGCGGGCCGAGGTGGCGACGTCGTTGGACCCGAGGCCGGGGGCGGCGTCGAGGTTCGGTGCGAAGACCGAGCCTTCGGCGGCGGCGACGACCGGGGACGTGGCGTCCTGGTGCAGGTACACCGTGCGGTGACCGTTCCAGAACCCGAAGAACGTCTTCATCCGTACCGTGCGGTGGGCGATGTCAAGGGTGACGACCGAGTCGTGGATGCCGGAGGCGTTGGCGACCTGGGTCGCGTCGAGGACGATGCCGTTGCCGGTGGTGACGAGCGGCGAGTAGTTGGCGTCACCGACGGCTCCGGGTGAGTACGTGCCTCCGGCGAACTCGTTGCCGGCGGGGCCGGGGATCACGACGCGGGTCGGGCTGAAGTCGACGGTGCCCGGAAAGTCGACCACACCGCTGACGAGGCGGGCCTTCTGCACCGATGCGGTGCCGAGGGCGTTGGCGAGCTTGGGTGACCAGTTGACCCCTCGGGCCTCGGCGTCGTTCTTGTTCGAGTCGTCGGTCACGACGTAGTAGACGGTCGAGCCGTTGTGGGTGCCGGTGAACAGCGGCAGGGTCACTTCCTCGGTGACGGTGTCGAGGTTGGTGAAGCTCGTCGCGAACGTGTTGAACGTCGAACTGCCCGACGCCGAGGCGCGACTGCCGGCCGGGGCGAACGCGACGAGCGCCACCGTCGACGCCAACCCGAGCTTTCGCAGCGGGCCCCTGCCGATTCCTACCGATTGACGAGTTCGAGCATGCATGACGTCTCCTGTCTGGTGCGGTCGTCCGACGACGTGGTGCCGTGAGATCTGGCCACGGCCGAAAGATACGCCCACGAAAACAGCAAAAGGTCCGAGACCGCTGACGTTTCGAAAGTGTTTTGAAATACCACCGCAGTTGGCCGCACTGCACGCTCACCGCGCGGGATAGGGCACTCAACGGCAAGGCTTAATATCCTGCTTAGGACCCAAGCGAAATCTGCTATCGGGGACCGCCTGGAGCGTGCACCGCATGACTGCGGGCGACGGTGCGATCGCTGAATGGAATCCAACGGGGTGGATCGGCGACCTTGTAACGATTGAGGACTAGTACCACTCTCATAGTCACCACAAACGACGAGGGGGCATGCGTGGGCAACGCGACGATGACGTCGACGGCAGGGCGGGCACTACCGGTGGGGCAGGGGACGCCGATCGGGCGGCGGGCAGCGTGGATCTTCGTCGCCGCCCTCGCCATCGCGGCTGCGGTCTCCGGCGGTGCCCTCTCGGTCCGCGCGATGAACACGCGAACCGACCGTGGTCCGTTCGCCGTGAACGAGACCGTGCCCACCGCTTTCGGCGCGGTGGCCGTCGAGGCGGCGAGCACCCTCGGCGGTCCGACGCAGCGTGCGTTGAGCAGCGTCACGCATGGCATCAACGCTCTCGTGAAGCCGGACGAGATGCAGGTCGAGACGACGGTCACGGTGACGAACCTCTCGAAGGACGTCGTGCGCTACTCGCCGGCGCAGTTCCGCCTCGCCGTCGGTGCGCGCGGCGCCGTCTACGACGTGGCCCGTTCGAGCGTCGGCGAAGGAACCCTTCAGCCCGATTCGAACATCGAGCTGCGGTTGATCTACGTCGCCAAGCTCTCGGCCGGCGACCTGTTCCTCCGATACGCCGAGCCGGGCAAGGGTGCGGTCGTGTTCTCGATCGGGCACGGCAGCGGTGAACCGCAGGTGGCGCACGGCGAACCGACGGTTCCCGTGCTTCCGAGCGACCTGCAGGACCACAACCACGGCTGAGCGTCTCTC
>JAYUAM010000689.1:0-3532 GCA_043741295.1 Acidimicrobiia bacterium | reverse complement strand
CGGCACTGGCCATCGACACCGACCGACGAGAACCTCCTGGCTCTTCGACCCGGGAGCGGCTAAAGTTGACCACCTTGGTCGGGTTTGCGACGCGTGCCCGACCCTGATCCGTCCTGCCCAGCTTTGGAGAGTCACCATGGGGATCGCTCCCGTCATTGCCCCCGAGCGCGACCTGGTCGCCGAGCAGCACCGCGACATCGATCGGTTCGAGACGGCGGTCCACCAGTACCTGGCGGGCGAGATCGACGAAGACGTCTTCCGGGTGATGCGCCTCAACAACGGCATCTACGGCCAGCGCCAGGGCGGAACGAACCAGATGGTGCGCATGAAGCTCCCGGCGGGCACGATCACCCCCGAGCAGCTCGACATGATGGGCCACCTCGTGGAGACGTACTCGCGCGGCTGGGGCCACATCACCACGCGGCTGAACATCCAGATGCACTACGTCGAGCTGACCCGTGTGCCCGAGGTGATGCGCCACCTCGCCACCGTCGGGCTCACGTCGCGCGAGGCCTGCGGCGACACGGTGCGCAACGTGATGGCCTGCCACCTCGCCGGCGCGTGCCCCTACGAGCACCTCGACGTCACGCCGTGGGCCGAAGCGGCGTTCCGTCACTTCGTGCGCAACCCGCTCGGCCAGCGCCTGCCCCGCAAGTTCAAGATCAACTTCTCAGGCTGCTCCACCGATTGCGGGCAGGCGATGTTCAACGACGTCGGCGTCATCGCCACCACGCGGACCAACGACGACGGCACGACCGAGGCCGGCTTCCGCGTGTACATCGCCGGTGGGCTCGGTGCCAACCCGCACCCGGCGCTCGCCCTCGAGGACTTCACGGCCCGCGAAGACCTCCTCCCGACGATCGAGGCCGTGCTCCGCGTCTTCGAGCAGACCGGCAACCGCGACAACAAGCTGCGGGCCCGACTCAAGTGGGTCGTCGACACGCTCGGGATCGACGAGCTGCGTCGGCGCGTGATCAAGGTGCGCCACACGCTGCCGGCCTCGTCGTCGTGGCCGGGCGGCATCCCCGACGTCGTCGCCAAGCTCGGCGACGCACCGGCGGGGCGAGGTGCCGACGAACCGACCGCGGTCGGTCACGGGACGCGCGTCGAGCTGCTGCCGTCCGACCCGTACAAGCGTTGGGTGGCGAGCAGCGTCGTGCGCGGCACGGCCAACGGCACGGTATCGGCGGTGGCGTACGCCGCCCTGGGCGATCTCACCGCCGCCCAGTTCCGCGCCCTTGCCTCGATGCAGCGCGAGCTGGGCGCCGACGTGCGCCTGTCGAACCGCCAGAACGTCGTGTTCCGCGGCCTCACCGAGGCCCAGCTCCCGGTGCTGTACGAGCGCCTCGCCGTCATCGCGATGGCCCGCCCGGGTGCCGAGCTGGCGCGCGACGTCGTCGCCTGCCCCGGGGCCGACACGTGCAACATCGCCGTCACCCAGTCGCGCGGCCTAGCCAAGGCGATCGGCGAGCGGCTCGAGGAGGAGGGTCTCGCCGAGGTCGGTGGTGTGCGCACGAACATCTCGGGCTGCACGAACAGCTGCGGCCAGCACCACGCCGCCGACATCGGGTTCTTCGGCGCTGAGCGCCGCGCCCACGGCCGCTCGGCCCCCGGCTACCAGATGCTGCTCGGCGGCTACGTCGGCCAGGAGCAGATCCACTTCGGCGACAAGGCCCTGCGCCTGCCGGCGAGGGCGGCGCCCGAGGCCGTGGTGCGTGTCGTGCGCCGGTTCGCCGAGGAGCGCAGCGCTGGAGAGACGTTCCGCGGCTGGCTCGACCGGTCCGGCGGCGCCACCGCAGTGGCCGCGGGGCTGAAGGATCTCGACGAGTTCCCGGCCCCCGACGTCGCCCCCGAGTTCTACAACGACTACGACGAGACCGGCCCGTTCGTGGCCGCCGTCGGCGACTCGGAGTGCGCGGTCTGAACGCGCGTTACGACCGGGCCGTCGCCGCCATCGACGCGGCCAACGGTGACGATCCAAACCGGGTGACCGTGCGCGGCGACGACGAGCCGCTCGCCCTCGCCCACGGCCGCCTGGCCGTCGAGTGGGTGACGCGCCTGGTGCCCGACGCCGACGACGCGTTGCTGCTCGCCGCCCGCGCCCATCACCTGCGCCGGTGGGAGGTGCCGCGCTCGTCGTACCCCGAAGGCAAGGCCGGCTACCTGCGGTGGAAGCGCGACCAGCGGGTGCGCCACGCGAACGACATCGAAGCACTGCTGGCCGACGCCGGATACGACACCGTGACCATCGAGCGGACCCAGGCCCTGATCCGTCGCGACGACCTACGCACCGACGCGGGTGCGCAGGCTGTGGAGGACGCCGCGTGCCTCGTGTTCCTGGAGACGCAGCTCGCTTCGGTGGCCGACCGGCTCGATCATGCCCACCTGCTCGACGTGCTGCGAAAGTCGGCACGAAAGCTCAGCCCGGCCGCGCTCGCCGCCGTGGGCGATGTGCCGCTCGACGATGCCGGTCGGGCCCTTCTAGCTGAGGCGCTCATCGTTCCGTAGGCGCGGCAGGGCGACTCAGCGGCCGTCCGCACGGAGGACGACGGGCGTTCCTACACTGGGGACGTGCCCCGCTTCCTCGTCGAACGCCGTCTGCGCGAGGTCTCGGCGCGCCTGCGTTCGGCACGCGAGGAGCTGGCCGTGCTCGACGAGCAGGGGCTGCAGCTCACCGAAGAGGCGGAGGACCACCGCCTTCGGTCGCTCGTCTCGGAGACGCCGATCGCCGAGGCCGAGTTCCGCGACGCCCAACGCCACGCCGATGCGTTCGCCCGCCGACGGGCAGACATCGTCGCCTCGATCGCCAAGCTCGAGTCGAAGCAGGACACGCTCCTCGATCAGCTCACCGGGGCGCTCGACTAGGGTCGTCGCCATGGGTACCCGTGTCGTGATCGCCGAGGACGAAGCGATCATCCGTCTCGACCTGCGCGAAACGCTCGAAGAAGAGGGCTACGAGGTCGTAGGTGAGACGGGTCGGGGCGATACCGCTGTCGACCTCGTCCGCGAACTGAAGCCCGACCTCGCCATCCTCGACATCAAGATGCCCGGCATGGACGGGCTCGGTGCCGCCCGGCTCATCTCGGCCGACCGCATCTGCGCCATCTTGATCCTCACGGCCTTCAGCCAGCGAGATGTCATCGAGCAGGCACGCGACGCCGGCGCGCTCGCCTACCTCGTAAAGCCGTTCCAGAAGAGCGAGCTCGTGCCCGCCATCGAGCTCGCCATCGGGCGCCACCGCGAGATGGCCGCATTGACCGCAGAGGTCGCCGGGCTCGAGGCGCAGCTCGAAACGCGCAAGGTCGTCGACCGGGCCAAGGGCATCCTCATGGACAAGCACGGCATGCGCGAATCCGAAGCGTTCGCGTTCGTGCAGAAGCGGGCGATGAGCGAGCGGCGCACGATGAAGGACGTCGCCGACGACGTCATCGACGGCCGGCTCGTACCCGGGGCCTGACGCTTGTCGACCAACGACGCAGGCGCACTGACGCCCGCCGACGAATGGGGCGTGGTCGACGGCTACCACCGCGCG
>JAYUAM010000688.1:0-1353 GCA_043741295.1 Acidimicrobiia bacterium | reverse complement strand
GCCTACCCCGGCGGGCTCACGTACTCGGGCCACCCGCTGGCCTGCGCGTCGGCCGTCGCGTCGATCAACATCTTCAAGGAGGAAGGCGTCATCGAGCACGCCCGCATGCTCGGCACCGACGTGATCGGCCCCGAGCTGGCCAAGATCGCCCTCCGCCACCCCTCCGTCGGCGAAGCCCGCGGGCTCGGCGTGTTCTGGGCGCTCGAGCTCGTCCGCAACCCCGAGACGCGAGAGCCGCTCGTGCCGTTCAACGCCGCGGGCGACGCGGCGAAGCCGATGGTCGAGTTCGCCAACGCCTGCAAGGCCAAGGGCCTGTGGCCGTTCGTGCACTTCAACCGCACCCATGTCGTGCCACCGTGCACCACCTCGGTCGACGACGTGCGCGCCGGTCTGGCGATCCTCGACGAGGCCCTGGAAGTCACCGACCGCTACATCGTCTGAGCGCCCCGGCAGATCGCAACTCCTGTCGGGTGGGGAATGGGCGGCGCCAACGAGCAGGCGTCGCTCCTGAAAGCTCGGGCGACTAGGGCGCGGTGACGTCAGTGTGCGAGAAGTCGTCCCCGACGAACAGCAACGGCTGGCCCATCCGCCGTGAGAGCGCGTACGAGAACGTGTCACCGAAGTTGAGCCCGGCCCGATGGCGCCCCTTGCCGAACCGGCGCCAACCCACGATCGCTTCCTCGGCGACCTCGATGTCCACCGGTACGATCTCGACCCCGATGCGGCCGAGGAGCTCTTCGAGCAACTGTGTCCCTGCGGGACCCGCTTTGGCCTCGATGACGATCCCCAGCTCCACGCGCGTGGCCGCTGACATCACACATCGGTTTCCGAGCAGATGCCGTTCGACGGCGGCGCTCTCCGGCTCCTCGAACAAGACCGCGACGACGGCCGAGGTGTCGACCACGATCACTTCGGCAGTCCATGATCGTCGTAGCCGATCACATCATCGGGATCGCGTTCGTCGAGCACCGGCAAGCGGCGGAAGCGTTCGACGATGTCGCCAAGCCCGAGACCCCGGCGCCGCCGACGCTCGACCTCGAGCCGCGCTTCGAGCGACGCCTCCACGGCCACGGTGATGGACTCCCCCGTCAGGGCCGCGAGGTCGCGGGCGAGCTGGTCCGCCCGCTCACTTTTTATGCTCAGGACCATGGAACCAATCTACCTATCGAGGCGGATAGGCGTCAACAGGCGACGGCGCGAGCCAAGGGAAGTCAGTAGACCTTTGCCGGGCAGGCGACGAGCTACCATCCAGCCTTGGTGGTCGTGATCGCGCGAGCGCCAACGGGGTGAGCGACATGGGGACTTCCGGACATCGAGGTCCGTCGGCGTGGCCGAAGGACATCGACCTCACCG
>JAYUAM010000687.1:0-1354 GCA_043741295.1 Acidimicrobiia bacterium | reverse complement strand
TGCTCACGATGTCGGCCTCGTAGTGGCGCATCACGCGGCAGGCCTTGATCAGCTCGTCCATGTCGAACGGGAGGTCGGCGTCGGTGTACAGGATGAGGTCGCCGCGCACCTCGGCGAACCCGGTCTTCAGCGAGCCGCCGAGCTTGCGGTTCTTCGGGTGGTGAACGACGCGCACCCGCGGGTCGCGCGCCGCTTCTTCGTCGGCCAGACGCGGCGTGGCGTCGGTGGAGGCATCGTCGACGATCACCAGCTCGTAGTCGCCGATCTCGCGCTGCTCGACGAGCGTGTCGCACGCTTCGCGGGCGGCGTCGAGGGCGCGGTGCAGGTACTCCTCCTCGTTCCACATCGGAAAGAAGACCGAGAGGAGCTGGAAGTGGGGGGCGCGGGCGGCAGGTTCCACTGTCGGACAGGGTACTCAGGGAAACGTGAGAGGCGGGTTGGAGCCATGCCAGTAGCCGGCCAAGGTTCGTTGCAGACGCCACACGGCGCCACAGCCCGCCGCGACCGATGGACCGGTAGCGTACCGACTCCATGACCGTGCTTCCGCCCCCGCTACCTCCGCAGTCCCCGGCGGGCGAGGCGGCGACCGACACCGTCGCTTCCGACGCCGCGCCGACGGGCGCAAGGCACGGCCTATCGGTGACCTACCGCTGGGTGCTCGCCGTCGGCTGGGCCGTGATCATGAGCACCATGGGCGCTATCGCCCAGTCGGCGTTTCTCGCCGACACCGGCCCGTTCTGGCTCGGCGTCAAGCCGCTGCCGTTCGCCCTCCCGGTGCTCACGCTCCTGGCCCTCGTCGGCAACTGGCGCACCACGCTCTGGGTGTCGCTGGCGGCCGCCCTCGCCACGGCCGGCGTCGCCGTGGGCGATCTCGTCGGTCACCACGGCGCGGTGGCGGTGACGGAGTTCGTCTGCGCGGCTGGCGCACTCGTGCTGACAGCAGCCGGCGCGCTCAGCCGTCCACGACGCATCGCCTCGTCAGAACCCACCTCGTCGTAGTCGATTCGATAGCGACGGTCCGCAGCGACGTCGCGTCCGGGCATCGGCAAGGATGACGCGGTGACCCGCCTGACCACGCCATCGCGTCCATGACCAAGGAACCCGCGGCGCGCGCCATAGAGGTCGCGCCGGGCGTCGCCGACGTCGTCTACGAATGGTCCACCTCGGCGTCCGCCGGGCGAGGATTCGTGCTGGCGCACGGGCTCGCGTCCAACGCCCGTCTGTGGGACGGTGTCGCGCGGGAGCTGGCCGATGCCGGCCATCCGGTCGCGGCGGTCGACCAGCGCGGCCACGGTCGTTCGTCGAAGCCGGACGCCGGCTACGACCTGCCGACCGTCGCCGACGACCTCGCCCG
>JAYUAM010000686.1:0-1354 GCA_043741295.1 Acidimicrobiia bacterium | reverse complement strand
CCGTGTCGGCGAGTCCGCCCCGTAGGCCGAGACCGATCACTGCGAGGCGGACGTCCGATGAGGAAGACTGAGGGGCCACGGCGCCATCGTGCCCCACCCGGCCGGATCACCACGTGTCATCGACGATTCCCTCTCATCCTCTGGCGCCTCCTCCGGCTCCCGCGCCGACCCCTGGGTCGACTCCCGCGCCGACCCCTGGGTCGACCGCGCCCGCAGCGCCTCCGCCGGTGCTCGTGCTCCTGGCTGCCGGCCTCGGATCGCGGTTCGGTGGCATCAAGCCGTTGGCGCCGGTCGGTCCGGATCACGAGCCGTTGCTCCAGCTCGCCCTCCGTCAGGCCGCCTCGGCCGGATTCGTCGAGGCCGTCGTGGTCACGGGCGGGGTGTCGCGCGCCACGATCGAGGCGGCGGTCGCCGGGTGGTCGCTGGCGGTCACCGTCGTGTGCGCGCCCCAGGACGGGGTCGGACCGGCACGCGGGAAGCCGTGGGGCACGGTCGCAGCCCTGCTGGCCGCCGCCCGCCACGCGCCCGGGCGCGACCTGGTGGTGGCGAACGGTGACGACCTCTACGGCGTGGAGGGTCTTGCTCGGGCGCGCGCCTGGCCGGGTTCGGTCGCGGAACGGCGTGCCGGCGTCGCACGAGCTGAGCCGGCGGTGGCGGCCGACTCCGCGCTCGTCGCCTATCGGGCGGCGCGCACGCTGAGCCCGAGCGGGGGTGTCTCACGCGCCGTTCCCGTCGTCGACGGGTACGGACGCCTCGCGCAACTCGTCGAGCACCGCGACGTGCAGCGGGCCGACGGATCGATCCGCACCGCCGCCGGCCTCACGTTGTCGCCGGACGACCCGGTCTCGATGAACCTGTGGGTCTTTCGTGCCAGCGCGATCGACGTCATGGCCGCGGCGTTCGCCGAGTTCCTCGCTGATCACGGCCACGATCCGGCGGCCGAGCTCGGCCTGCCCGAGGCGGTCGGCGCGCTCGTGCGGTCGAGGCGCCTCGGCGTCGAGCTGCTCGTCACCGATTCTCCCTGGCACGGCGTCACGTGGCCGGCCGACACCGAACGGGTACGGGCCGAGCTGCGGGCCGAAGCGGGCCGATGACCGACGCGGTCCGCGCCGAACTGGTGGCCGTGCTCGCCGGCTTCGCCATCGCTGACGACCTGGCGTTCATCGAACCCCTCACGAACGGCCACATCCACGATACCTGGGCGGTGACGGCCGGTCGCCACCGGTACGTCGCGCAACGGATCAACGGCGCCGTGTTCGCCGACCTTGACGCCTGCGAGAACAACCTGTCGCGGATCGATGAGACCCTCGTCGCCCACCCGAGCGTGGCGGTCCCCCGTCTCGCCCGCACGGCC
>JAYUAM010000685.1:0-1355 GCA_043741295.1 Acidimicrobiia bacterium | reverse complement strand
CGCTCCACGGCAGGCCCATGAGCGCGAGGAACACCGCCGATGGCAGCAGCTCGGCGAACTCGTCGGTGAAGTTGCACTCACCGCGGTCGATGAAGGCGTCGATGAACTGGTTCGCGCGGTCCTTCACTTCCTGCTCGAGCTGGTCCATCTGCTTCGGGGCGAACAGCGGGTCGAGGATCTTGCGGTACTTGGCGTGCATCGGTGGATCCACGTTCAGCGGGATGAGCGGACGCACGTTGCCGAGGGGCATGTCGACCGCCGAGGAGAACAGCTCGTGGTGGCGGAGCACGAAGTCGGTGGCCTCGCGGCTGAACGACATGACGACGCCGTCCATCGGGCAGTGCAGCGCGTCGGTCTCGACCATGTGCCGGTAGTCGTCTTGCGGCGCGTCGAGGTGCACGAGCTCGCCCAGCTGGATCCGTGAGTACATGCCGGATCGCATCACGGGCGGCAGCAGCATCGGGTCGAAGTCCATGAGGTCTCCTGGGTCATCCGTTCAGGTAAAGGGCAGGGCGGCCGTGCGGCCGTGCGGCTACTTGACGATACTCTCATGCGTGGTGCGGGCATCCGCCCGTAGCGTCAGTCCTCGACGGCGATCGCCCGCTCCGGGCAGTTGTTGGCGCCAGACCGGGCAACCGCAGCCAGCTCCGGGCCGATCTCGACCGACGTCACGGCGCAGAAGCCGGCGTCGTCCAGCGAGTAGACGTCGGGAGCCACGGCGGCGCATCGGCCGTGCCCGGTGCAGATGTCGTGATCGACGGTGATGCGCATGTGACGTGCCTTTCGGGGGTGGTTCGCAACTGTCCGCGTCTGGCGCGAGCAGAGCAGACGGATCAGGCGGACTTCCAGCCGCCGTCGACGGGGAGCACGACGCCGTTCACGTTGCTCGCCTCGGCCGACGCGAGCCAGGAGATCGACGCGGCGATCTCGTCGGGCTGAGCGGTGCGCTCGCCGAGCGCGATGCCGAGCAGCTGGCGCTCGAACGCCCACGGGACGGTCGGCGCGGCGGTCGTACCGATGTTGGTCTCCACGCCGCCTGGGCAGATGGCGTTGCATCGGATCCCGCGTGGCCCGTACGTGAAGGCGATGTGCTTGGTGAGGCCGATCAGCGCGTGCTTCGATGCGTGGTAGGCCGCCCCGGCGCCCGACCCGCCGAGACCGGCCGCCGAGGACACGTTCACGATCGCTCCGCCCCGCTCGGACATGAGCGGCAGCAGCTGCCGGCACAGCCGCATCGGTGCGGTGAGGTTCACCGCGAGGACGTCGGCCCAGAGCTCGTCGTCGACCTCGCCGGCCGGCACGAAGTGGTCCATGATCCCGGCCACGTTGGCGAGGGTACGCACCGGCCCGACCTG
>JAYUAM010000684.1:0-1356 GCA_043741295.1 Acidimicrobiia bacterium | reverse complement strand
CAACGACGTCGACACCACCGTCACGGCCACCATCGCCAACTCGACCGTTTTTGCAGCGGGCGACGTCGCGTTGCACGCCGATGAGCAAGCCAACATCTCGGCGCTCGGCGTCGGCGTCGCGGCGTCCGCGGCGCGCGGCACCGGTGCCACCGGCGCGATCGCTGGCGCCGGCTCGGCGGCGGTCAATCGGGTCGACAACCGGACCCGAAGTGCCATCACCCTCAGCAGCGTTGCCAGCACGGCCGGCTCGGTCGAGCTCGAGTCCCACGATGGCGCCGACGTTGTCGGCGTGGCGGGCACGGTCGCACTGGCCGTCGGCCTGAACAGCGGCAGTTCCGGCCCGACGGTGGCGGTCGCCGTCGGCGTGTCGGTGGTGATCAACGAAGTCGGCCTGCGCTCGGGGCAATCCACCGAAGCCGTCGTCGACCGCGCCACGGTCACGGCACGGACCAACCTGAGCCTGGATGCGCTGTCCGATGCCAGCATCTACGCCCTGGCGGCGGGCGGCTCCGGCGCCGCGGCCGGCAGCAACGGCAGTACGGGTGTCACGGGTGCGTTTGCTGGCGCGGGTGTTGGCACGTCCAACACCGTCAAGCAGACCATTGCCGCGACGATTGCAAACAGCACGGTCCAATCCACGCTGGGCACGGCCCGATTGCACGCCACCGACAGTGCACATATCACCGCCGACGCTGGCGCTGTTGCGGTGGCCGTGGCCCTGTCGGCTAGCGGCACGGCGCTGTCCGGGTCGGTTGGCGTGGCGGTGGCGCTGAACACCATCCAGGACGATGTCTTCGCCACATTGAACAATTCCACGTTGACCGCCTCCGGCGTCGACTTCCGTGCCGAAAGCAAGCCGGGTTCGGGTGCGCCGTCGGGTTACCAGATCGAAGCGCTGGCGCTGACGATCTCGGCCGCAGGCGCAGCGTCGAGCTCAAGCACGGCCGGCGCCCTGGCCGGGGCCGGTGTCGCGGCGGTGAACAGCATAGCCAACGACATCCATGCGGGTCTTGGCAACAGCACGGTCAGCGTCACTGGCGCCGGCGGCGTCGCGCTGACGGCTGCGGACAATGCCAAGATCCGTTCGGAGGCGATCGCCGGTGCAATCGCCTTGAGCGGTTCGACAGGCGGCAATGCGGGCGCCATCGCGGTCGGCATTTCGGTGGCACTGAACGAGGTCGACAACGACGTGCTGGTCGACATCGACCGGTCGACCGTGACAGCGACTGCAGGCTCGGTGGCACTGAAGGCGTCCGAGGATGCCGAGATCCACTCGATCACCGTCGCGGCCAGCGTGGCG
This sequence comes from Acidimicrobiia bacterium, assembly GCA_043741295.1. Lineage (GTDB taxonomy): Bacteria > Actinomycetota > Acidimicrobiia > Acidimicrobiales > Ilumatobacteraceae > JAYUAM01. Next base: position 56 of record JAYUAM010000684.1, on the reverse strand, counting down.
ATTGCCGGGTCGGCAAGCGGCAGCGCGTTGGCCATCGCCGGCGGCGGCGCGGCTTC
>JAYUAM010000683.1:0-3543 GCA_043741295.1 Acidimicrobiia bacterium | reverse complement strand
TTGCCCGATGCATTCCTTCCGCTAACCCACCGGCCCACCGATCATTGCTACAACAGGTGGGTCTCAACGAGCGGCCAAGGGGGTCTTACGATCTTCCGGCGGCGCCGAGGCCCCGTGCCTAGCCCCTGCCTAGCCCGCCCAACGCCGTCGCCCGGCGGCCCGACCGAGGAGTGTGACCTGATGCAACGCAAGCGAGCGCTTGTCGTCGCCGGCACCGTCGCGTTCCTCGGTGCCACCGGCATCGTCGCCACCGCGGCCGTGACCGGCGCGAACATCCTCGGCTTCCATGTGACGTCGCCCTTCATGGCCGCCGCCGCCGAGGGGGCGACGACGAGCACGACCGACACCGGAGCCGTCGGCCCGGCCACGACACCCGCACCGGTGTACGTCGTGACCACCGTGTTCTACGACCAGGTCATCGTCGTGCCGACTCCGAAGGCCGACCCGACCGCGGCGGCGGCTGCACCGACGACCGAGGCCTACGCCCCAGCGGCCGGGCCCCAAGCTGCCGCGGCGTACGCCGCGCCTGAGGCTGCGGTCCCGGCTTCGCCGGCCGACGGCCCGACCGCCGCCCCGCCGGCGCCGGCCACCTCCGATCCGGTTCCCCCGCCGCCGGTGACGCCGGCACCGCCGACGATTCGCACGACGCCGGCCCTGGCGGCCCCGGCGGCGACCCCCGCGCCGGCCGTCGCCCCGGCGGCGATCACGACCACGACCACGCGGCCGGCCTCGACGGCCACCACGCTGTTCGACCCGAATGGCCCCGTGCCGGCGAACCTTTCGGTGCCGGCGAACCTGAAGGTGGCGGCATCGCAGACGGCGCTGCCGCCGGGTGGGCCCTTTACGACGTGCCAGTTCGAGGACGATCACACATGGAACTGCGAGAAGTGACGATGCAGGCGGGCGGCGGAACCCCGGAGACCCCGGTAGGAGAGTTCAGATGAACAACGACCAAGCCGATCGCCTGGCCCGCCTGGCGGCCAAGGGACGCGTGGGGGGCGCGCCCGTCACGGGCAGCGCACCGGCCGCCGCAACGATCGCTGCTCCCCCGTCGGGTGGCGGCGCGTTCGCGGCCCCCGATCCGGCCAGCCTCATGCGGCCGGCGAGCCTGCCGAGCGCCTCCGGCGGGTTCGCAGTCGTCGCCGCGCCGAGCGGTCCTGCGCCGACTCGGCGGACCACGGCCCGGTCGAAGGCCCGTGCCTCGGCGACGCGTGGTGCGATGCCCGCGGGCATCGAGGCCCGCCCGTCCTCCGGCCGCCGGAGTCATGCCGCCGCCGCCGGACGCATCATGGCCGTGGGCCTGTCCACGTCGACGCTCTTCGCTGGCGTTGCTTCGTTGGCGGCGGCACCGCCGCCGGCCTGGGAGCGCCAGAAGGCCGCCGCCTCGGCCGCCACCACCGCGGCTGCGGCTGCTGCCGAGGCGGCCGCCACGACCGACGCTACGGCCGCCGACGGCACCGCGCTGGCGTCCGACGGCACGCCCGTCGCCGTCACGCCCGAGACGATCGTCGTCGTCGAGAAGGTGCCGCGCTACGTCTACGTCGACGAGAACGGGAACCCGATCGACCCGGCCGCCACCACGGCGGCCGCCGACCCGGCCGCTGGCGCCGCCGCCGCGGCCGGCGATCCGGCTGCCGCTGGCGACCCGGCCGCCGAGGACAGTGCGCCGGCCGCTGCGGCCGCGCCGCGGCCCCGGGCGAGCGGCGGTGCGCCGGCCGCGGCTGCCAGCGCCGCTCCGGCAGCCGGCGATCCCGCACCGGCGAACAACCCCGCACCGGCTCCGGCGAACAACCCGGCACCGGCTCCGGCGAACAACCCCGCCCCGGCTCCGGCCGCGAATCCGGCGCCCGCTCCGGCCCCGACGCCGGCCCCAGCGCCGGCGCCCGCCCCGACGCCGGCACCCACCGCCGCTCCGAAGCCGCCGCCCCCGCCCCCGCCGCCGGCGTGCACGGGGAGCAAGTGCCCGTAGGTTCCGACGGGTGGGCCCGTCACGAGTGGCGGGCGATGGGCTCGCAGGTCGAGGTGATGGCCTGGGGCGGTGACGGCGAACGCTGCATCGCCACGGCCGTCGCCGAGGTTGAGCGCTTCGAGCAGTGCTGGTCGCGCTTCCGTGCCGACAGCGAGCTGTCGCTGCTCAACGCCTCGGCCGGCGCCCCATTCACGTGCTCGTTCCTCCTGTGGGAGGCGATCTCGCGGGCGGCATCGGCCTGGCACGAAACGAACGGCTTGTTCGACCCCACGGTCCTGCCGTCGTTGCGCGCCATCGGCTACGACGTGACATTCCGGCAGATCGTCGCCGACCCGGAGGAGGACGAACCGGCCGCAGAAGCGCCGGTCGGGGGCCGGCTCGACGTGCCGTTCGGGGGCCGACCCGCCGCGTCCGCCTCGGAACACCTCGACGTGCCGGCGCCGATCGGGTTCGGGACCGTCGAGCTCGATCCGGCCAACCGACGCGTCGTGCTCCCGCCCGGCGCGGCAATCGACCTCGGCGGTGTCGGCAAGGGACTCACGGCCGATCTGCTCATCGGCCACCTCAACGCGTGCGGGGCCACCTCCGTGCTCGTCTCGGCTGGCGGCGACCTGCGCGTGAGCGGGCCCGGTCCCGACGAGGACGACGCGTGGATGATCGACATCGAGAACCCTATCGACGGCTCGGTGCTCCTACGGTTCCCCCTGGTGGACGAAGCGCTCGTGCAGTCGACGACGAAGTTCCGGGCCTGGCGTCGAGGTGGCCGCCTGGTGCACCACCTCATCGATCCGCGCACCGGCTGGCCGTCGACGTCGGGGATCGCCAGCGTGATCGTGACCGGTCGTCAGGCGTGGCGGGCCGAGGCGGTGGCCAAGGCCGCGCTCATCGCCGGCGAGGCCGACGGGCTCGATCTCCTCGCCCGCACTGGCCACGACGGTTGGCTTCTGCGCGACGATGGGAGCATCGCTCCGACGGCCACGGTGGCCGGCGATCTGCCGTGGGCGGCGACGGAGGGCACCGATGCTCGCTGAGCTGGCGAACAACAAGTTCTGGTGGTACACCGCCCGCTCGGGCGGCATCGTGGCGTGGACGCTGTGCACCGCGAGCGTGCTGTGGGGTCTCGCCCTGTCGACGCGGCTCGTGCGCCGCCGCGGCGCGCCGGCCTGGCTGCTCGACCTGCACCGCTTCCTCGGGCTCCTGTCGGTGGTGTTCACCGGTGTGCACATCGCTGCGCTCTACGTGCACTCCAAGTGGGAGTTCAAGCAGCAACCGTGGGGCCCGCGGCAGCTGTTCATCCTCGGCCAGTCGGTCTACAAGCCCGGCTGGATCTCGTGGGGCATCGTCGCCTTCTACCTCCTCGTTGCTGTGCAGATCTCGTCGTGGTTGATGAAGCGCATCCGGCGCAAGCTGTGGCACACGATCCATCTCAGCTCGTTCGGGCTCTTCATCGGGGCGACGCTTCACGGCCTCGGGGCCGGTACCGATCGCCACAACCGTCTCGTGCAGTGGGGCGCGCTCGTCGGGTGCTCGATGGTGCTCTTCCTGGTGATCTTCCGCACGCTCGCCCCGAAGAA
>JAYUAM010000682.1:0-3547 GCA_043741295.1 Acidimicrobiia bacterium | reverse complement strand
ACGAGGTGCCGAGGTGGGGGAACATCGAGTCGTGCACCACGAGCGCGCCCGCCACGCAGGCGCCCATGACGAGAGTCCAGCTGAACGGCGCGAGCAGCCTGACCGCACGGCGTCGTGCGGCCCTGGGTCGAGTCGAGTCGGCACCCGGCGTCTCGGTCGGCACGGCTGCCGCGGGCGTCGGCGCGGGACCGAACACGAGCGGGAGCTGGGCGCGCGGGTGGGCGCTCGCCGGCCGACCCGGCCGTCCGGGACGGTGGGACGCGGTGCGCGTGCCCGGTGCGGGCTTCGGCAGGGTCGTGGATCCGGGCGCCGCCGCTCGGTTGGCTAGGGGAATGGGCGGGTCCGTCCTGCTCACCACTCCACTCTGCGCCGGTCACGACCGTCTTGGCCAGTGGACGATCGTGCTACGACGGGGGAGTGCCAGCCCCTAGGGGGTGTCCCGGTCGCGTCCCGGTCGCGTTGGTCCGTGGTGGTCAAATGGGTCGATGAGACGCCTTCACCCCGCTCCGCAGAGCTCCGTCGATCTGGCCGAGGCGTACGGGTCGCCGTCCCGGCCCCGCCCTGAGGACCGGCCGTGGGTCACCATGTTGATGATCGGGAGCGCCGACGGCGCCGCCGTGGTCGATGGTCGATCCGGTGCGCTCGGTGGCCCGGGGGACCAGGCGGTGTACCGCGCCGTGCGCTCGCTCGGCGACGGCGTCCTCGCCGGCGCGGCGACGGCGCGGACGGAGCGCTACCAGCCCTTGCCGGCGCCTCGCCGCCTGTACATCGTCACCAGCACCGGTGACCTCGGCGCGTCGATCGACCTTCTCGCCTCGCCGACGACGACGCTCGTGATGCCGACCGACGCTCCCGCCCCGGCCGCGCCGCCGGCCAATGTCGGGGAGGTCGACATCGTGCGCGCTGGGGTCGGTCATGTCGACCTTCGTGGCGCCTTCGCGCAGCTCGACGGCGTGCGCCATCTCGTGTGCGAGGGCGGACCGACGATCAACGGACAGCTGTTCGCCGCCGGCCTCGTGGACGAGGTGTGCCTCAGTCTGGCGCCGCGGTTCGTGGCCGGCGGGTCGTCGCGCATCGCCCACGGCCCGACCGCCGCCGCGCTCGACGAGTGGCACCTCGCCGACGTGCTCGCCGACGGCAACTTCCTCTTCCTGCGCTACCTCCGCCGGCACTCCTGACCCGCTTACCCGCTCACGCGGGATCGGGATCCCGGACCGACGAGACCGGCGGGCGCTCGTCGAGGTTGAGAGGGACCTGTGTGCCGTCGGCGCGGCGGAGCACGGGCCGGCGCTCGTCGCCCTCGGCTGCGTCACTCGTCGAGATGCCCTGGTCGCCGGGGGCGATGCCGGCCCGGGCGAGCACGGTGGCCGCCACCTCGGCGGCCTGCACCGACAGCTCGGCGAGGGGTCGGTGACGGTGGCGACGGACTCCGACGTCGACCTGGGCGATGGCGTCGAGCCCGGCCTCGCGCATCACGTCGACGAGTAGCGCGATCTCCACGCCCCACCCGGTGACGAAGGGGAGCCGTTCGAAGAGCGACCGCCTTGCGGAGAACTCGCCGCCGAGCGGTTGGACGATCGCGGTGAGGCTGGGGAAGTAGAGCGAGAGCATCGGCCGGGCGACCAGCTCGGTCGTGCGGCCGCCGCCGCCCCGATCGTCCGGTCGCTCGTAGTCGGCCTTCACCATCCCGACCGATGGTTCGAGCAACAGGGGGAGCAGGAGCCGCACGACCCACGACGGGTCGAACGAGGTGAGATCGGCGTCGCACCACACGACGAGATCGGCGTCGGTGGCGAGCAGGCTTGCCCACAGCACGTTGCCCTTGCCCCGGCCCGCGCCGTAGGGGCGGGTGACGGCGCCGACGTCGACCACGCGGGCGCCGGCGATCGTCGCGATGGCGGCGCTGCCGTCGACCGAGCCGTCGTCGAGGACGACGAGATCGTCGACGAGCGCGATGTCCTCGACCAGTGCGTGGCGTATCTGGGCGACGAGACGGCCGATCGTCGGCGCTTCGTCCCGACAGGGCACGCAGACCGCGACGCGCAGGCCGGCGTCGACCTTGGCCCGGTGAGCGCGCTCGGCCGTCCAAGTGTCGTCGGGGTGGAAGGTGCGCACGTCGGCCATGTCAGTGGGCCCGATCGTGCGCCGGGCGGACGGTGTCGTCCGGACGGCGACCCGCCGGGGTCGACCGATAGGTTGGCCGATCGTGCCGACGACCTCCAGTGCAACGACCGATGTCACCCGGTTCGTCACCAGGTTGCACGGCGTGATCAACGCCTCGCCCGACTCGTTGAACGTCGACTCCATCGCCACCACGCCCGAGGCGGCCGTCGCCCGGGCCGAGATGCTTCTCGCCGCCGGGTGCTCGGGAATCGACCTCGGTGGGCAGGGATCCACCGACGCCGCCTCGGTCGTCGACCCGATGATCGAATGGGAGCGGGTGCGCTCGATCGTCCCCGCCCTGGCCAGGTTGCGCGTGGGGCAAGGCCGGGTCGACCTCTCGATCGATACGTGGAAGCCGGAGGTTGCCGCGCTCGCACTGCAGGCCGGCGCCAACATCCTGAACGCCGCCGACGGCATGCAGCGCGACGAGATGTGGCCCGTGGCCGCCGAGCACGCCGAACTGGTCGTGCTGCCGTTCCTCAACGGCCCGGACCCGCGCCATCTGCGCCACCTAGGAGACGACGACGATCCGGTGGACGTGATGCTTGCGTGGTTCGAGGAGCGCCTCGCCCACGCCGACCGCTTCGGTCTTCGGGAGCGGATGATCCTCGATCCGGGTACCGGGTTCGCCCCGCCCGAATGGCCGTGGGAGCAGCGCTACGCGTTCCAGAAGCACGTGTACTCGAACCTCGCTCGTCTGCGCGTCTTCGGTCTGCCGCTCTACATCGCGCTGCCGTGGAAGGAGACTGCGCAGCACGACGAATTGCTCGAGATCGTGCTGCGCCAGAAGGTCGAGTACGGGCGCACGCACTATCCCGCCAAGGTCGTGCGCACAGCGCGGTCCATCGGGCTTGCGTGATCGACTCCTCGGTCGGCTCCCGACTTCGCTCCAACACGGTCGCACCGACGGGCGAGCCCAAGACGGCCAAGGATCTTGACCGGCGCTTGACTTTGGGTGAAGTCGCCGGGTGTCACCCGGACTAGACCCATGCGGAATGGGAATCGATGACGTGGTCGACCGCGCTTGCTTCGAAGTCGTCGGGTTGGATGATCAGTCGGTGGGCACCGGCAGCGGTGTAGTCGTCGACGGTCGCGGCTGTGAGAACGCCAGGCGGCTTGATGGTGATCTCCAGATGTTGTTCGAAGCGTTGGCTGCGCTGTCGTGCAGAGCGAAGCGTGGCGATGGTGTCAGCTGTTTGTGATGGGGTGAGGTCCCAGCCGAACCAGCCGTCGCCGAAACGGGCGGCTCGTTCGAACGACGCAGTGACGTGACCGCCGATGATGATTGGTGGGTGTGGTTGTCGGAGCGGACGCGGTGACTGCACGACACTGTCGAAGTTGACGTGCTGGCCGGAGAAGCGGGCAGGACCACCATCCCATAGCG
>JAYUAM010000681.1:0-1358 GCA_043741295.1 Acidimicrobiia bacterium | reverse complement strand
CGCTACGACGACATCACGTCGTTCGACCAGGCCGTGGCGTTCTTCACGCGTGGGTTCGACCTCACGGCCGCAGCACGTGCTGCGTCGGCGGCCAGCGCCCCCGACGCCCCCGACGCCCCCGACAAGGCGGGCGGTCGTGCCTGACGCCTCGTTCGCCAGCCTCGCCGTCGTGCTCGCCGTCGGCTTCTTCGGGCGCCTGCTGCTCGGCCTGGTCCCCCGGCTGCGCGTGCCCGGCGTCGTCGTCGAGATCGTGCTCGGCATCGTGGTCGGGCCAGCGGTGCTCGGCTGGGCGCACGCCGACCAGCCCGTGCAACTGCTCGCCACGATCGGCGTGGCGTTCCTGCTCTTCCTCGTCGGGCTCGAGATCGACCTCGACCGCCTGCGCGGGCCGCTCCTGCGTACTGTCGGCGCCGGCTTCGCCCTGTCGATCGCCCTGGCAGTGGCGGCGGGCTATGCGCTGCGCGGCCTCGGCATCGTCAAGAACCCGCTGCTCGTCGCCGTCCTCCTCACCGCGACGTCACTCGGTCTCATCATCCCGGTACTCAAGGAGGCCGGCGCGGCGACGACACCGCTCGGCCAGCTCGTAGTCGGTGGCGCGTCCCTCGGCGACTTCGGCGCGGTGATCGCGCTCTCACTGCTGTTCTCGCGCGAGGCGTCGTCGGCCTCGACGCGGCTCGTGCTCCTCGGTGCGTTCGTGGCCGCGATCGCTCTCGTCGTGTGGGCGATCTCCCGCACGGGCCGTTCGATGCGGATCTCGGCCGTGCTTGTGCGCCTGCAGGACACCACCGCCCAGATCCGGGTGCGGGCGGCGCTGCTCCTCCTGGTCGGCCTCGTCGTGCTCGCCCAGCACACCGGGTTGGAGACGATCCTCGCCGCCTTCGTGGCCGGCGCGGTGGTCGGCCAGATCGACCGCGACGAGCACGGCACCCACCCGATGTTCCGCCTGAAGCTCGACGCCATCGGCTACGGGTTCCTCGTGCCGATCTTCTTCGTGACGAGCGGCCTGCGCTTCGACCTGCGCGCCCTCACCGACCACCCCGCCGGGCTCGCCCGCGTGCCCCTGTTCCTGGCGGCGCTCGTCGTCGTGCGCGGCGTGCCGACCGTGCTCTACCGCTCGCGCCTCGACACGCGACAGGTGGTGGCCGCCGGCCTCCTGCAGGCCACGTCACTGCCGTTCATCGTCACGGCGTCGATGATCGGCGTCGACATCGGGGCGATCACGAGCGCCAACGCCGCCGCCCTCGTCGCCGCCGGCCTGGTGTCCGCCCTCGCCTTCCCCGCCCTCGCCGTCTCGCTGCTCGGTCGGACGGATGCGGCCAGCGGCGCGCCGACGCCGATGCCAGAGTCGACTCACGCCG
>JAYUAM010000680.1:0-1358 GCA_043741295.1 Acidimicrobiia bacterium | reverse complement strand
GGTGCCAGCGAGGCCTACGACCGTCTCACCGAACGGCACTTCGTCGCCGACATCGGCTTCCCGCGCACACTCGGCGGATCGTCGCTCACGTGGCTGGCGATCATGTTCATGGCGAGCGCGGCGACCGGCATCGCCGTCCCGCTGCTCGTCGCCCGTGCCGCGCCGGCGGCCGACCGCCGTCGCCTCGGGCGCTGGATGGTGGGCCTCTACATCGGGCAGGTTGTCGCGCTTGCAGTGTTCGGTCTCGCGGCCGGGTTCGTCGTCGCCGCGGTCGCCGTCGTGCTCGTGGATCGCACCCGTAGCGTTCGGGAGTCGCTCATCGCGGCGTGGTGCATCCCGCTCACGTCCCCCGGGCGTCGGGCCACGGTCCTGTCGACGATCGGCCAGTTCGATGCGGCCGGACAAGTGCTCATCGGTCCGACGTTCGGGCTCATCGCATCCAGAGTCGGCGTCGGTCCGTCACTCGTCGTGAGCGCGGCGGTGATGGCGCCGGGCGCTCTGTTGCTCGCCCGGGCCGGCCGCTCGGCGCGCGAGCTCAGCGCGGCTTGACGGCCTGCAGCGTGTAGCTGCACGGCAGGCGATCTCGGCCCGCGGTGAGCACGAACTCGCCGGGATGATCCGCGCTGGCGACCATCGCTGTGCCGAGTGGGTTCCACGCGACCTCGCGGTGTTCCTCGAACCCGGTGAGGCTGAGGCCGGCGGCGAGAACGGCATCGAGGATCTCGGCGATGCCATGGTTGAACTGCACCGTGTCGGGCGCGGTGAGGGTGCCCTCGCCGGCATAGCTGGTCGGCTCGTGGAACGGTACGCCGGCCGACTCGAAGTACGCGTACTCGATCGCCAGCACACCATCGGGACGCGGGTCGCTGAGCGTCCACAGCACCGGGTGGCCCTCGCGCATGAACAGCCGGCCACCGGGGCGCAGCAGTCCGGCCACGACTTCGGCCCACCGGGCCACGTTCGGCAGCCAGCACAGGGCGCCATTGCCGGTGTACACGAGGTCGAACCGCGACTGGCCGAGCACATCGACGGCGTCGTACACGTCGGACTCGGCGAGGTCGAGCTCGTGGCCGGCCCGCCTGGACAGCGACCGGGCGGCGTCGAGCGCGGCGGGGGAGAAGTCGACACCGGTCACCGAACGGGCGCCGAGGCGGGCGAGCGACACCGTGTCGGTGCCGATGTGGCACTGGAGGTGGACGACGTCGAGACCGTCGAGCCTCCCGAGGCGCGGCAGGTCGTACCGCACGGCGTCCGTCAGCTGCGTCGGGTCGTCGAACGCGGCGAGGTCGTAGCCGTCCGGCGCGGTGTGCACGGGCACGCGTGACTCCCAGTTGGCGAGGTTCGTGGCGCGCCAACTG
>JAYUAM010000679.1:0-1358 GCA_043741295.1 Acidimicrobiia bacterium | reverse complement strand
GCGAGTGCTTCGGCGGCGTCGAACACGCGCCCGGTGGCCGTCCACTCCATCGCCCGGCTGATGCCGACGACGCGCGGCAGGAACCACGAGGAGCACGCTTCCGGCACGATGCCACGGCGCGCGAACACGAAGCCGAAGCGGGCGGTGGCGGACGCCAGGCGCACGTCCATCGGCAGCGTCATCGTGACGCCCACACCCACGGCCGGACCGTTTATCGCGCCGATGATCGGCTTGTGGCTCGCGAAGAACCGCAGGCTCACCATGCCGCCGCCGTCACGGGGAACGCCTGCTGCCTTGGAGACCTCGTCGCTGCCACCGCTGGCGAACGTTTCGGCGCCCGACGACAGGTCGGCTCCCGCACAGAACGCCCGGCCGGCTCCTGTCACGACGACAGCGCGCACCTCGTCGTCGGCATCGGCGGCATCGACCGCGGCGACCAGCTCGCGCCGCATGGTGTTCGTGAACGCGTTGAGCTTCGTCGGACGGTTGAGGGTGATGGTGGCGACGTTGTCGGCCACGTCGTACGCAATCTCGGTGTAGCCCATGGGTCTCTCCTCAGGTCGAGCGGCATGCTCGGGTGCCACGGCGTGACGATCGGTTCGGCGCCCGCCCGCCATCCGCATGATCCAGGATGCCAGGTGCAGCTCCGCGGCCCGCCAGCACGCGACGCGCGCTCCGTCCGCGCCGGTCAGACGTCCAGGAAGCGGGTCGCCGCCACGGCGGAGGCGAGCGCGCCGGCGAGCACGCCGATCACCAGCATCCACAGGCACGCCTCCCGGAACTGCGCCGAGCTCGCCTGCAGCAGGTTGAGATCGAGCGCCTGCGACTTCGAGATGACGCGGCTCTTCCACAGCGAGTTCCCGACTCCGGTGAACACGCAGGCGAGCACCGCGCCGACGAGGCCCTGGATCATGCCTTCGAGCACGAACGGCCATCGAATGAACCAATTGGTGGCGCCGACCAGTTTCATCACTTCGATCTCGCGTCTTCGCGCGAACATCGCCGTGCGGATCGTGTTCCAGATGAGCGTCACCGAGACCGCGCCGAGGATGACCGCGCCGGCCACGGTGACGACCTTGAAGAAGCTCGACAGCGTGCGCACGAAGGCCACGACGTCTCGCGCCGAGGTGACCCGGTACACCCCGGGCTGCCCGCCGAGTTGCTGCGTGAGGAGGTTGAGCGAGGCGTCGTCGGCCGATACCGGGTTGATGCGGAAGCTCGTGGGCACCTGCTCGATCGTGAGCAGAGCCTGGATCTCCGGCGAGTCCGGGTACAGGCGCTTGACCTCGGCCATCGCCGCCGGCTTGTCGACGAAGCTGACCCCGCCCTTCTTGACCAGGGGCGAGCCCTGCAGGAAC
>JAYUAM010000678.1:0-8270 GCA_043741295.1 Acidimicrobiia bacterium | reverse complement strand
CGACCAGAGTCGGCACTACGCGTGATCATGGCGGTCGCCGAGACCGGGGGCGAGGCTGAGACGGCGTCTGCGGTCTACGTGCCCGCGACGAGGCAGATTGTCAGCCGGCGGATCCGTGTTGCAGCACCTGCTGCAGCACGACTCGCCGCAGCAGCTTGCCGGTCTCGGTGTGCGGAAGCGACTCACGGAAGAGCACGCTGTCCGGTGTCTTCGAGCCGCGGAGTTCGCGGCGCACCGCCTCCTGGAGCTCCTGCTCCCCGACGGTGACGCCGTCGCGCAGTACTACGGCGGCGATGATCCGCTGCCCCCACTCGTCGTCGGGAACGCCGACTACGCACGCCTCGGCGACGTCAGGGTGGGCGAGCAGCACCTCCTCGATCTCGGCCGGGGCGATATTCTCGCCGCCGCGGATGATCGTGTCGTCCGAGCGGCCCTCGATGAACAGGTAGCCGTCGACGTCGAGGGAACCTCGATCCCGCGTGCAGAACCAGCCGTCGTCGTCGAGCAGGCTGCCGGTGGCGTACTCGCCCGAGATCTGTTCGCCGCGCAGGAAGATCATGCCTACCGTTCCGGCGGGCACGGGATCCTCGAACTCGTCCCGGATCTCGACCTCCACCATCGGTAGCACGCGGCCGGCGGACGACAGCCGGCGACGCACGACCGGGTCCTGCGAACTGATCGCGTCGCGGTGGTCGTCCGGTCCGAGCACCGCGATCGTGGATGCCGTCTCGGTCAGCCCGTAGGCGTTCACGAACCCGGTGTCGGGAAACGCAGCCAACGCGCTGAGAAGCACACGTTCGGAGACCTTCGCCCCGCCGTAGGAGAGTGACCGCAGCGTGGACAGGCCGGCGCCGCCGCCGCCGAGCTCGTCGACGATCCGGGCGAGCATCGTCGGCACGACCATGGCGTGGCTCACGCGCTCCTCGCGCGCGGTGGCGAGCCAGGTTGCGGCGTCGAAGGATCGCAGGTACACCAGCCGGCGCCCGGCGAACAGGTTCGAGAGCATGTTGGCCACCCCGGCGACATGGTACGGCGGCACGGACACGAGCACGGCCTCGTCCTCGCCCGCTCCGCCGAACTCCACGGCGCCGAGCAGGTAGGCCATCAGGTGGCGGTGCCGCAGCAGGGCCGACTTCGGCTCGGACGTGGTTCCGCTCGTGTGCAGGACGACCGCGACCTCGTCGTCATCGACGGGAGGATCCACCGCCGACGGATCGGCGGGCAGCGCGGCGAGCCACTCGTCCAGCACGTGCACGTTCGGAGCGTCGAGACGCGATGCAGCATGCGGGTCCGCCAACACGACGGCGTTCGGCTGCCGCGCTACGAGCGCGTTCAGGTGGTGGTCCTCGAGCCGGTAGTTGACGGGCACGAAGGGCACGCCCGCCCAGGCCGCGGCCAGCAGCGCCACGGGCAGCAGTGCGTGGTTCTCGCCGACGTACACGACGGCCTCACCATTGCCGGCGATCGCCGCCGCGCCCCGCCGCACCAACCGGCCGAACTCCCCACCCGTAACCCGGCGGTCGACGGTGCCGAGCAGCTCGCGGTCCTCGAAGCCCGACTCGATCATCTCGACCAGCGAGGAGAGGTGCATGGAAGCCCAGTTTGACGCGATCGTCAGATTGGGGCAACCGAGGGCCAGCGCACGGCCCAGAACGGCGCCGACCGACGGCTCGATCAGTCGCTGGCCGGGAGCGCCTTGGCTTCCTTCAGCTCGAGCAGGTGCCCGTCGAGTGCCGGCCGGCCGTCGCCCGGCTTCGTGCACAGCAGCTCGACCGTGCCGGCGTCGTCCACGTAGCGCTTCCCCATCGAAGCCCCACCGCCATGACCATCGACCACCGAACCGCCGGGATGCCGCTCGGCGACGCTGGTCACCGGCGCGACGCCGCCGATCGTGATGCCCACCGCGCCGGCCGGCACCTTCACCGCGATCATCTCGGTGGAGCAGACGGCGCTGAACAAGCGGGCGCCGGGTCGGTAGGTCGTCGACATGAGAAACGCTCCTGGAATCGTGGAGATGGCTCGTCCCGGTGATTCTGCCACTTCGTGCGCTGCGCGCGAGGCGGGCTCTACGCCTCGACACCGATGTCCGCACCCTCCCGCCACGGCCCGCCGCCAGCGCGCTGCTGGCCCTGCTCCTGGACGACCTGCCGTGCGCGCTCGGTTACGTGAGCCGGCTGGCCGCCGCTCGGCGACGTCAGAGCTGAACCCAACCCTCGCCGTCAGAGCTGCGACGCGCCGCGTCGACGATGCGTTGGACGCGATGGCCGTCGGCCAACGACGGGGCGAGCGTCGGCTCGCCGTGCAGCGCCGGTAGCCACTCCTCGAGCATCAATGCGAGTGCGGTGATCGCACCAGCCGCACGCCGCTTCGGCGCCTCGATGCCGCTCGCCGGTCGGCGGGTGCTCGCCGGAAGCACGGCCGTGTGATCTTGTGCGACCGAGCCGACGCGGATCTCCGGATTGTCGTCGCCCATCAGCGCGCCGTCGACGGCCACCGACCCCTGGGATCCGTACGCCTCGAACGCCTTGAAGCTCCGCTGAAGGGCGATCGCCGTCGTCGCGATCGTCACGGTCATCCCGTTCTGCATGCGCAGCAGCAGCACCGAGGTGTCGTCGGCGTCGACGGCGAGCGTCGATCCGTCGGCCCGCTGGCGCGCCGGCACGCTGGTGCGCACATCGGCGCAGACCGCCTCGGGTTCACCGAACAGCGCGCAGGTGTAGTCGATGTCGTGGGAAGCCATGCCCATCAGGTAGCCGCCGCCCTCGTCCTTGCGGTACATCCACTCGGACTGCAATCCGCGCGTCGGGTGCCAGTAGTCGGCGCCGCTGCGGGCCATCGCCAGGTACGGCTCACCGAGGTGGCCACCGCGCACGAGATCCCAGATCGCGAGGCGCGCCGGATCCCACCGGTTCTCGAAGCACACCGCGTTGGCCACCCCGGCCTCCCGGGCGGCGGCGAGCATCTCTGCGGTCTGACCCGAGTCGAGGCCCACGGGCTTCTCCACGAGGACGTGCTTGCCGGCGGCGATCGCCGCCATCGCCTGCTCGTGGTGGAGGTCGACGGGCGTGCAGATGGAGATGACGTCGAGATCGTCCCGCTCGACGAACGCCCGCCAGTCGGTGCTGAGGTCGGTGATGCCGAGCTTCTCGCCCGCCGCCGTGACGCGCTCCTTGCGACGCGAGCAGAGCGCCGCCACCACGAACGGCGGCACCATCGAGAACGCCGGCGTCTGCACGACGGACCCCCATCCGACGCCGATGAGCCCAACTCGAATCGGTTGCAGTGCATCACCCATGGGAAGATATTGACACATCCGTCAGATAGCACGAACGCGCTGGAGGGACCGTGCCCGACGTCAAGGATCCGCTCGACCGGTTCCTGCTCACCGACAAGGTCGCACTCGTCACCGGGGGTTCGCGCGGGCTCGGCAAGGAGATGGTGCTCGCGTTCGCCGCCGCGGGCGCGCACGTCGTCATCGCCAGCCGCAAGCTCGAGAACTGCGTCGCCGTGGCCGAGCAGATCAACCGGACCACCGATCGCCAGGCGATGCCGGTCGGCTGCCACGTCGGCGATTGGCAGCAGATCGACGCGATGGTCGACGCGGTGCACGAGCGCTTCGGCCGCATCGACGTGCTCGTGAACAACGCCGGCATGTCGCCGTTGTACGAGAGCCTCGCCGGTCACAGCGAGGCGCTCTACGACAAGGTGTTCGACGTCAACCTGAAGGGCCCGTTCCGGTTGATGGCGAACGTGGGCACGAAGATGGCCGACGGCGTCGGCGGCTCGATCATCAACGTGTCCAGTGGCGGAGCCGCACGTCCCGGACCGACGATCATCCCCTACTCGGCGGCCAAGGCCGGGTTGAACGCGATGACGATCGGGTTCGCCCACGCGTTCGGCCCGAAGGTCCGGGTCAACTGCATCCAGGCCGGTCCGTTCCTCACCGACATCAGCGACGCATGGGATCTCGACGCCGTGACCGCCCGCATGAAGGAGACGTACGCGATGGAGCGCCCAGGCGACCCCCACGAGGTGATCGGTGCGGCGCTCTACTTCGCCAGCGACGCCTCGAGCTGGACGACGGGCGCGATCCTGCCCGTCGACGGCGGCATGCCGTGAGCTCGGCGCCCGCGGTCGTGGTCGAGCGTCGCGATGACGGCGTCGCGGTGATCACGCTGAACCGTCCGGCGGCACGGAACGCAGTGAACGTCGATCTGGCGGCCGCGCTGGTGGACGCGATGGCCGCCGCGCGGGACGCCCACTGCATCGTGCTCACTGGCGCCGACCCGGCCTTCTGCGCCGGGCTCGACCTGCGCAACCTCGGCACCGACAAGCTCGCCGACCTGCCGCCGTTCATCGGGGCCGTCGCCGCGTCGACCGTGCCGGTCATCGCCGCCGTGAACGGACCGGCGGTCACCGGCGGGTTCGAGGTCGCGCTGGCCTGCGACTTCATCGTCGCTTCGCAGCGGGCCGCCTTCGCCGACACCCACCTGCGCGTCGGCGTCTACCCCGGCCCGGTGCTCGTCGACCTCCCGCGCCGCGTGGGCATGGCGATGGCGCGCGAGATGTCGATGACGGGCAACTTCGTCGATGCCGACACCGCGTTGCGCATCGGGTTGGCCAACCACGTGGTCCCTCATGACGACCTGCTGCCCTTCGCCCTCGGGCTCGCCTCGGCGATCGCCGAGCAGAGCCCGGTGATGATCGCCACGATGCGTCGCGATTGGGACGAGACGGGCGCGCTCCCGGTGCACGAGGCCCACCGGCGTCACCGGGCGACCTCCCTGGAGCTCGGCTTCGCCGGGGTCGACAGCGACACGCTGCGCGCCAACATGAGTGCCGTCGTGGCGCGCGCCCACCGCCAGCGCGCCAGCAGCACAGACCGCTGCGCGGTCGCCGAACCAGCCTGAGGAGGCCGACCATGTGGGACTTCAGCACCGAACCCGAGTTCCAGCAGCAGCTCGACTGGATGGACGCCTTCGTCCGCACCGAGGTCGAGCCCCTCGACCTCCTCTTCCCGTCCGGGGGCGACCCCTACGACGTGCGCAACGAGTCGTCGCGCGCCATCCTGAAGCCCCTGCAGGAGCAGGTGAAGGCCCGCGGCCTGTGGGCATGCCACCTCGGCCCCGAGCTCGGCGGACCCGGCTACGGGCAGCTCAAGCTGGCGCTGATGAACGAGATCCTCGGCCGTTCCTACTGGGCCCCGACCGTGTTCGGCACGGCCGCGCCCGACACCGGCAACGCCGAGATCCTCGCCATCTACGGCACGGTCGAGCAGAAGGAGCGCTACCTGCAGCCCCTGCTCGACGGCGCGATCGTGTCGAGCTTCTCGATGACCGAGCCGCAGGCGGGTGCCGACCCGAACGAGTTCGTGTGCCGCGCCACGCTCGAAGGTGACGAGTGGGTCATCGACGGCGAGAAGTGGTTCTCCTCGAACGCCCGCTTCGCGGAGTTCCTGATCGTGATGGCCGTGACCGATCCCGATGCGCCGCCGTACAACCGGATGTCGATGCTGATCGTTCCGGCCGACACGCCGGGTGTCGAGATCATGCGCAACGTGTCGACCATGGCCGAGAGCGACGAACTCGACGAGGGCATCCACGGATACATCCGCTACAACCAGGTGCGCGTGCCGCTCGACGCGATGCTCGGGGGCCGCGGCGAGGCCTTCAAGGTCGCCCAGTCCCGCCTCGGCGGTGGACGCGTCCACCACGCGATGCGAACCGTGGGCCGGTGCCAGCGGGCGTTCGACATGATGTGCGAGCGGGCGCTCTCGCGGCGCACCCAGGGCGAGTCGCTCTCCCGCAAGCAGGCGGTGCAGACCTACATCGCCGACTCGTGGATCGAGCTGCAGCAGTACCGCCTGATGGTGCTGCACACCGCCTGGAAGATCGACAACCTTCCGCACGGTGCCGCCCGCGTCGACATCGCGATGTGCAAGGTGGCGATGGCCAAGGTGTACCACGACATCGTGCAGCGGGCGCTCCACGTGCACGGGTCGCTCGGAACCACCAACGAGCTCCCGCTCGCCGCGATGTGGATGAGCGTGCCATCGCTCGCCCTCGCTGACGGCCCGACAGAGGTGCACCGCACCACCATCGCCAAAGGCGTGCTCGGCGGCTACAGCCCCGCACCGGGTCTGTTCCCGACCGAGCACATCCTTCCCAAGCGCGAGGCCGCCCGGGAGCGCTACGCCGCGATCCTCGCCGGGCTCGCCGGACACGGTGGGCACGCCGACTGAAGCGGTCTGCTAGGCCCAGCCTTCCGTCGGCAGCGAACGGAACTGGTCGAGGTCGTGCCCGAACAGGAGCCGGCAACCGTCGTCGCGCATCGACGCCAGTCGCCGCATCGAGGTGAGTTGCTGCGGCTTGTCGAAGCCGAACACCGGCAGGCGCATCTCGTCGAGCATCGAGCCGAAGTACACGCAGTCGGCGGTGAGCACCACCGGACCCGACGCCAGCTGCACGCGCAGCGACTGGTGGCCCTTGGTGTGGCCGGGTGTCGAGATGCACACGACGCTGCCGTCACCGAACACATCGTGGTCGCCCTCGATCAGCTCGAGGTCGTGACCGACGTCGAACTCGCTCGGCGTGTACACCCCGAACTCGACCAACTTGGGGTGGTGGCCAGCGTCCCACTCGGCGCGCTGCACGATCAGCCGGGCATTGGGGATCTCGGCCGTGCCGCCGGCATGGTCGAAGTGGAGGTGGCTGATGGCGACGACGGTGACGTCGGTCGGGCGGTAGCCGGCCGAGCCCAGCCGGGCGGACAGGTCCTCGCCCACCGGGAAATCGACGTGGGTGTCGGAAATGATCTTCGCGAGGCGAGTGGCGTCAGCCCGCAACCCGACGTGCATCCCGGTGTCGAACAACATCAGGCCGTCGCGGTGCTCGATGAGCCAGCTCGGCACCGGCAGCACCGCCCGCCCCGGATCGCCGGTGAGCCCGCGGAGCGCCGAGTCGAGGCGACCGATCTCCATCGGCACGATGCGCGTCGCCGAGCCCATGGGCGAGGAGCGCGCTTACCGCGGGAACTTGAACAGCTTGCGGGCGTTGTCCTCGGCGATCTTGCGAGCGACCGCGTCCGGCACGTGGACCAACGACTCGGCGAGCATCTTGCGGGCGTGGGGGAAGTTGCTGTCCGAGTGCGGGTAGTCGGCCTCGAACATGATGTTGTCCTCGCCGATGCGATCGATGTTGGCGAGACCGGCGTCGTCGGCGATGAAGCAGCCGAAGATGTGGTCGCGGAAGATGTCCGAGGGCCGGCGGGCATCGACCATGCCGGTGTAGTAGCGGTGACGCTCCCACGTGTAGTCGGCCCGTTCGAGGATGTACGGCATCCAGCCGATGCCACCTTCGGACATGGCGAACTTGAGCTTCGGGAAGCGCTCGAACAGTCGCGTGTTCATCAGGTCGATCGTGGCCATCTGCGAGTTGAGCCCGAAGAGTGCGATCGCCGTGGTGAACGGTGCGTCGGAGGCCACGGTAGGTGCACCGCCACTGCCGAAGTGCAGGGACAGGGGTACTTCGGCCTCGCTCACCACCGCGAGGAAGGGGTCCCAGTGCTTCGAGTGGAACGACGGCAGCCCGAGGGCGTGGGGCATCTCGGTGAACGAGATCGTCTTGGCACCGCGTTCGATGATCCGCGTCGCCTCGGCGACGGTGGCGTCGATGTCCCAGTACGGCACCAGGGCGAGCGGGATCTGCCGGCCGGGCATGCCGCCGGCCCACTCGTCGATCATCCAGTCGTTCCAGGCGCTGACGCACGCGGCGGCGAGCTCCTTGTCGGGCGCCCGGAAGAAGGTGCTGCCGGCGAACCCGGGGAACGTCGGGAAGCACAGCTGGGCGTGGATCCCGTCGATGTCCATGTCGGCGAGCCGGTCCTCGACTCGGTAGCAACCGGGCCGCATCGCGTCGTACGCCGTGGGATCGAGGCCGTAGTCCTTGCGGTCCTTGCCCGCGACCGCGTTGAGGCCGATGTTCGGGTGCGGTACGCCGTCGTACATCCAGATGTCGGCGCCCTCCGCGGTGTGCTCGATCCGCGGGCCTCGTTCCTTGAACCTGGCCGGCAGCCGGTCCTGGAACACCCCCGGGTGCTCGATGACGTGATCGTCGACGGACACGACCTGGATGTCGTCCTGCAGCGGCATGAGTTCCCCCGGGAGTTCGGCTCGGTGTTCAAGGAGAATCTTGCACTGGATACAACCATCTGTCGAGATGACCCAGGCGCGACTCAGGGGTTGGCGATGCGAGTTCTTGACGATGCTGTCA
>JAYUAM010000677.1:0-3551 GCA_043741295.1 Acidimicrobiia bacterium | reverse complement strand
CGGGACGCGCAACCCCGTGCGGCTCAACGCCGGGACGCGCAACCCCGTGCTGCTCAACCCCGTGCTGTTCGACCGGCGGCTCAACTCGCCGACCGACGCGGCCGACAAGGTGGGCACCCATGATCGCGCTCGACCAATGACCGGCATCGACTGGATCGGCCTCGACGCCGACGACACCCTGTGGCACTCCGAGGGCCATTTCACCGACGCGCAGGTGATGTTCTGCGAGCTCATCGCGCCGTACGTCACCGGCGACGTCGATGTCGCCAACGTGCTCGACCACACCGAGCGGGCCAACCTGCGCACCTTCGGCTACGGCGTGAAGGCGTTCACGTTGTCGATGGTCGAGTCGGCGATCGCGGTCAGCGACGGCACCGTTCCCGGTGCGGTGATCGGACAGATCGTCGAGCGCGGCAAGTGGATGCTCGACCATCCCGTCGAGCTGCTCGACGGCGTGAACGAGACCGTGCGCGATCTGGCCCACGACTTCCGGCTGGCGATCATCACGAAGGGCGATCTCGTGCACCAGGAGAGCAAGCTCGCCACGTCCGGGCTGGCCGACGTGGTCGACGTCGTCGAGATCGTCAGCGAGAAGGACCCCGACACGTACCGGCGCGTGCTCGCCCGCCATCAGATCGGCGTCGGGGGATTCGTAATGGTCGGCAACGCGGTGCGCTCCGATGTCCTGCCCGTGCTCGCCATCGGCGGGCGGGCCGTGCACATTCCCTACGAGCAGACGTGGGGTCACGAGCAGGCCGAGCACGACGGCACGGTGCCGACGCTTTCGTCGATCCGTGAGCTGCCGTCCTGGCTCGACGCTCAACGCTGAACGTTGAACGCGCCGCGCCGTGCCGCTGCCGTGCCGCTCGAATCCGGCGGTTCAGATCTTGCGTAGCGCCACGCTCGTTACGGCGTGGTCGGCGCCCTTCCTGATGACGAGCGAGGCGCGGTCGCGCGTCGGCAGGATGTTCTCGCGCAGGTTCCTGCCGTTGATCTTCGTCCACACGTCGTCGGCGAAGGCCATCGCCTCGTCGTCGCTCATGTGCGCGTAGTTGCGGAAGAACGACTGCGGGTCGCGGAACACGGTCTCGCGCAAGGTTCGGAACCGGGCGAGGAACCAGCTGCGGATGTCGGCCTCGTCGGCGTCGACGTAGATCGAGAAATCGAAGTAGTCGGACACGAACTCGGTGCCGGTCGGGCTCACCTGCAGCACGTTGATGCCCTCGACGATCAGGATGTCGGGCTGCGCTACCACGACCGCGTCTTCGGCGACGATGTCGTACACGACGTGGCTGTACACGGGCGCGGTCACCTCTCGGGCGCCCGACTTCAGCTCGCGCACGAAGGACAGGAGGCGGCGGGTGTCGTAGCTCTCGGGGAAGCCCTTGCGGTCCATGATCCCCCGCGCCTGCAGCTCGGCGTTCGGGAAGAGGAAGCCGTCGGTGGTGATGAGGTCGACCTTTGGATGGTCAGGCCAGCGCGAGAGCAGCGCCTGCATCACACGCGCGAAGGTGCTCTTGCCGACGGCGACGCTGCCGGCGATGCCGATGACGTACGGCACCTTCGGCGACATCGTGCCGAGGAACGTCGACGACACCTTGTGCAGGTTCTGCGTCGCCGCCACGTAGAGGTTCACCAGGCGGGTCAGCGGCAGGTAGACGTCGGCGACCTCGTGCAGGTCGAGGTGGTCGTTGATGCCCCGCAACGCCTCGAGGTCGCGCTCGCGGATCGTGAGCGGGGTGGCCGCCCGCAGGTCCGACCATTCGTCACGCGTGAACGTCACGTACCGGGAGCTGCCCCGGTCTGTCGCTTCCATCGCCGACGACATGGCGGCAGCGTAGGGCGCGGACGCGGGCGGACCGAATCACGCGCCGTGACCGGCGCCGGCCGGATCGAGCAGGCGACGGCCGACATCTGCGACGATGGCAGCTCATGGGCGGACCGGTGATCGCGACGACGCCCGACCGGCGCGCCCTCGGCGCGTGGTACACGCCCAACTGGCTGGTGACGATGGCGCTCGACCTCGTGCTCGGCGGGGTTCCCGCCGCCCGATCGGGTTCGCTACGGGTGCTCGATCCGGCCTGCGGTGACGGCCGGTTCCTGGCCGCCGTGCTCGAACGGCGCCCGCGCGCCACGGTCGTCGGTGTCGACATCGACCCGGCCGCGGTGGCGGCGGCCCGTGGCTCCCTCGGTCCGTCGGCCCACCTGCTGCACGCCGACGCCCTCGCCCACGACTGGCACGCCGACCAGTTCGATCTCGTCGTCGGCAACCCACCGTTCCTGAACCAGCTCGCCGCAGCGACGTCGCGCGGCGGACGGTCGGCACTCGGCGGTGGCGCCTACGCCGACGCCGCCGCGCTGTTCCTCGCCCTCTCGATCCGCCTCGTACGGCCCGGTGGTCGCGTGGTGCTCGTCCTGCCGCGGTCGGTACTCGCCACGCGCGACGCCGCACCGATCCGGGACGCGGTCGCCGAGCAGGCCTCGCTCGACGCGCTGTGGACCGCCGATCACCCGGTGTTCGACGCCAGCGTGCTCACGGTCGTGGTGTCGTTCACGAAGGGCGGCCGTCAGGCTCCCGTGCATCGCTGGGTCGGCACGCCACCGACGCCGGTGGCCCGAGCGCCGTTCCCCCACCACCCCGACGATGTCGGCGTCCACAGCGCCGATAGCCGCAACGGCGCCGGCCATGGCGTTCGTGGCCGGAGCGCGGGCACCTGGTCGGCCCTCGTCGCCGATCTGTCGGGCGCGCCGACCGACATCGCCCGGCACCTCGGCGGCCCGACGCTCGCCACTTTGGCGACCGCCACGGCCGACTTCCGCGATCAGTACTACGGCCTGGTCGGCGCCGTCGGCGATCACGACGGGCCGCGGCTCGTGACGTCGGGCGCGATCGAGCTCGGCCGCTGCTCCTGGGGCGAGCGGCCCGTGCGCTTCGCCGGCGCGCGATACGAGCGGCCACGCGTCCAGCTTGCGCGCCTGACGCCGCCGCTCGCGGCATGGGCGAAGCGCCGGCTGGTCCCCAAGGTCCTCGTCGCGAGCCAGACCCGGGTACTCGAAGCGTGCGTCGATCACGACGGCTCGTGGCTCCCGAGCGTGCCGGTGCTCACCGTCGTGCCGACGGCCGGATTCGACCTCGACCTGCTCGGCGCAGCGATCTGCTCCCCCGTCGCCTCGGCATGGGCGGCGGCGCACTTCGCCGGTGCGGGACTGTCGAGCACGGCGCTGAAGGTGAGCGCCCGCCAGCTGCTCGCGCTGCCGCTCCCCGACCTCCCGTGGGACGCCGCGGTGGCGTCTCTCGCCGCCGGCGATCTACGCCGGTTCGGCGAGACGATGGTCGCGTGTTACGACCTCGGCGACGACGATCGCCGACGCGTCCTCGACTGGTGGCTCCCGCTCGCCGAGCGCGCCCGCACCCAACCCGCCGCCGACGACCCGTGACGGGTCCGTCCCGCGACATCGTGGACTCCCAACATTGACGAGATGGTCGCCGTCGGCGCAGCTATCGCGTCAACGTTCGGGTTCGCAACGTTCGGGTTCGCGCCGTTCGGGTT
>JAYUAM010000676.1:0-3556 GCA_043741295.1 Acidimicrobiia bacterium | reverse complement strand
CGGGCCGCGAACTGACCGGCATCTACCAGGCGATGGAGTACCTGCCGCCGTCCAACCGCGTGCAGCAGGGCGACCTCGAACAGTCACCGATCGACGTCAAGGGTCGTCACGTCGTGATCATCGGCGGCGGTGACACCGGGGCCGACTGCCTCGGCACGGCGCATCGCCAGGGCGCGGCGAGCGTCACCCAGCTCGAGATCATGGCCCGCCCCCCCGACAGCCGCGGCAACGACAACCCGTGGCCGCAGTGGAACATGATCTACCGCACGTCATCGGCCCACGAGGAAGGTGGCGAGCGGATGTTCAGCGTGAACACCGAGTGCTTCCTCGACGACGGTGCCGGCAACGTGCGTGCGCTGCGCTGCCACGAGGTCGAGATGGTCGACGGGAAGTTCACGAAGACCGAGGCCAGCGACTTCGAGGTGCCGGCCGATTTCGTGTTCTTGGCGATGGGGTTCGTCGGGCCGGAGAAGGGTGATTGGCTCACGACGATCGGGCTCGAGTTCGACCAGCGCGGCAACATCGCCCGCGACGACGCCTTCATGACGAACGTGCCCGGCGTGTTCGTGGCCGGCGATGCCGGGCGCGGTCAGAGCCTCATCGTGTGGGCGATCGCCGAGGGACGATCGTGCGCGGCCGGCGTCGACCGCTGGTTGATCGGCGACTCCGATCTGCCGGCTCCCATTGCGCCGACGACCCGGCCGCTGATGTAGCCACGCGTGCGGATTGCGCCACCGCGCGCCCGTCGGCGTCGAGGGCGCGAGCAGCTGCCGCCACCCGCGCGGCCATCCGTCGTAGTCTGCGTTCATGGCGACGAACGAAGGTGCCATGTACGGGCGCACACCGAACAGCACGCGACGCACGAGCGGTCGGACCATCCGCTCGAGCGTGGCCGGCCGGGTCACCACGATCGGTGGGTTCGGCGTGGCGCTTGTGCTCATCGGCGGGTGCTCGCTCACTGCCAGCACCTCATCCACGAAGCCGACGCTCTCGCCGGTCACGGTCAACCGGGCGAATGCCACGGTGTTCCCGACGATCTCGTTCTCGCCGACGACGTCGACCACCGTGGCGGCGGCGGCCGCTCCGCCGGTCGTCGATGCCAGCGGTAACACGATCGATCCGTCCGGCTACACCGTGAAGGCGAACGACACGCTGTCGGGCATCGCCCGCAACCTCGGCGTGCCCTACGGCGACCTGCTCCTCGCCAACCCCGACATCGACCCGACGAAGTTCCTCATCGTCGGCGCCAAGCTCACCGTCCCCCCGCCATCTGCCGGGGCCGGTCAGACGCCGACCCAGACGACGGTGGCCGGGGCCAACAGCGCGACGACTGCCACGACGGCGAACCAGAACGGCGTGCAGGCGTCCGGCCAGACCTACACGGTCGTCGCCAACGACTACTTCATCGGCATCGCCAAGAAGCTCGGCGTACCGCTTGCCTCGCTGCTCGCCGTCAACAACATGTCGACCGACAGCCTCATCACGCCCGGCATGAAGCTGAAGGTGCCCGTCGGGGGCAGTGTGCCGAAGGCCGGTGCGGCGACGACCACGACTGTCAAGAAGCCCTGATCGTCTGCTTGACGGCATCCCGCTAGTCGGCGCCCCCGGTCGGCCGAGCGTTCGACGCGACGCGGCGTGACGCGAGGTGACGTCACGTGACGTGGCTCTTGATCGGTCGGAAAGGCCGATGGGCCGATAGGCCGATAGGCCGATGGGCCGCTGATCAGCCGGTCGGGGTCGGGACGGTGCGGCCCACGAGGCCGAGGAGTTCCGGACCGAGCCAGCCGGCCACCTCGACGGCCCCCGGCTTGCTGAAGTGCACACCGTCGGGACGGATGTTCGGATCGAGCTCGCCGCCCGGCAGCGTGCGCATCCACGCCGCCAGGTCGACCAAGTGTAGCGCCGGACGCTCGGCGGCGACCTCGTGGAGGATCTCGTTGTAGCGATGCGTGCGAGCCGGGTCGGACACCGGGTACGGCGTGGCTGGCGGCGGATTGTCGGCCCGCCCGAAGTCGAGGAGCGGGTTCGTCAGCCACACCACCATGCCGACGCGGCTGCTGAGCAGATCGACCGCGGCCTCCATCTCGCCTTTCAGATACTGGTCGTAGACGGGGTCGCCGGGGGCCCGCCACTGATCGTCGTTCGGAATCACGCGGTCGGTGATGTCCCACGGACCGACCATGATGACCGCAACGTCCGCCGGCCGCTTGGCGAGGACGGCGGGCCAGCGGGTCGGCCAGGCATCGCACTCCGGGTTCGTCGGGCCTTCGCCGTACTGCGCGGTGCGTACCCGGCCGCCGCGCCCGATGCCACACCCGAGGCGGGTACCGGCTCCGTCGAGGGCGGCGGCCCCGTTCGTCTTCGCCCATATCTCGAGCCCGTAGGTAGCGAGCATCGCCGTGGAATCGCCGAACATCGAGATGCGCGTCGGTGCCGGCGCCGCAGTCGTCGATGGCGCCGCGGCGGTCGTCGCAACAGTCGTCGCCGCCGTCGAGGCGGTGGCGCTGGTCGCCACGGGGCTGCTGGTCACCGTCGGGATGCTCGTAACCGGGCCGGTCGACACCGGAGCAGAACCGGTCGGTGGGGTCGAGCCGGCGGCGGGCGCCGAGGACGACGTGTCGATCGCCGTGTCGTCGGCCGGTGCCGTGCCGACGGTCGAGCTTGCCGACGGCGTGGCGATGTCGCCCGCCAACGCAACAGCCGGGAGGATCCCGCCGAAGCTGGCCGCCGTCGACTGCTGCCGGCCGCCAGCGATGACGATGGCGGCGAGCACGATGCAGCCCATCGTCGTCACGAGTGGAATGGCGAAGCGCCGGGCGCGGCCCCACCCGAACCGGGCCCGACGCAGGATCGGTTGTTCGAGGAGGTGGTAGGACAGCACGGCGGCGGCGAGCGACGCCGTGATGCGGAGGGCGAACAGCGGCCCGACGGCCATGCGCGTGCGGGCGGGCGACAGCCATTGGTAGAGCGGCCAGTGGTAGAGGTAGACGCCGTAGGAGATCCGCCCGAGCCATCGCAGCGGGCGGGCCGACAGCCACCGCCGCACAGGCCCGGGACGCAGGCAGCCGACGATGACCACCGCCGAGAGCAGCGAGTAGGCGACGAGGCCGCCGTGGTACACCCACGACTGCTGCGTCGTTGCCGCCACCCACAGCACCCCACAAGCGGCGAGCGCGTACACGGGGAGGAGCCGGGCTTTGGCGCTGGCACGGACGTTCGTCGGCCGGCCGATCGGTGCCATCGCCAGAAGGGCTCCGACGAGAATCTCGGCGGCGCGCATCGGTGTGCCGTAGTAGGCGAGCGCCGTGCGCCCGCTCGCGCCCGCCCACAGCGCCGTCGCCACGCACACGGCGGTCACCGCCGCGACGACGGCGGCGAAGGTGCGCTGGCTGCGACGGCCGACCACGAGGACGAGCCAGGCGAGCACCGGGAACACGAGGTAGAACTGCTCCTCGATGGCCAGCGACCAGAAGTGCAGGAGCGGCGACGGCTGGCGGAACAACGCGCTGTAGCTGCGTCCGGCGACCCAGAAACGCCAGTTGGCGACCTCGCCCAG
>JAYUAM010000675.1:0-1362 GCA_043741295.1 Acidimicrobiia bacterium | reverse complement strand
GCTCGTTCTCGGCCTCACCAATCGCCAGATCGCCGAGCGACTGTTCGTGTCCCCGAAGACGGCGGGCCACCACGTGCAGCACATCTACACCAAGCTCGACGTTTCCACCCGCGGTGCGGCCGCCCTGTTCGCCACCGAACACGGCATCCGCTGATCGCCGACCCGCGTGCCCTGGCCGCCGTGAATGGCGACGAGGCCGGCCGTTGCTCCGATCCTGAGCAGCACCGCTCGTATCACCTCGACTCAGCGGGTGCTCTGAGGGTGTGTGACCGCCAGCGTCCGACGCGACGTCGAACCCGCCGATAGACGCCAGGGGATGATCTGCTCGGCGACCGTCGCGACAGGGCGGCGCCTTGCGTCCCGGTGTGCGAGGCGCTTGCCCGCCGTCATCGTGGCGGCCGTCGCTACGTTCGTGGGCCTCTCGGCGGGCCTCGTTGGCCCACCTGTCACCGGCGTTGGCTCGGCAGCCGCGGCGACGACCACGACCGCTCCCGTGTCGCCGACGCCAGCCGGATCCACGGTGCTGCTCGACGACCTCCGGGCCCTGCTCGGCGACGGGTGGACCCGCGCCCCGGCGGCCGACGGGTCCGGTGCGCTCTGGCAGCAGGGCGATCGGTTCGTCCAGATCGACGTTGCCGCCCGTCCGTCGTGTTCCGCCGACGCCGTCGACCCGCGCCTCGCGATGGTCGGCAGCATCGTCGGCCTGGGTGCGCAGCCGACCGGTGGGGATGGTCGCGTCACGCGCTACGCCGGCGAGCTCGCGGGTACGGCCTCGCTTGCTGCGGTGTTCGACACGGCTCGCTTCACGTTCCTCGTCCTGTTGCTCGGCACGCCGGCCGAAAGCGACGCGATGGCCACCGACCTCGACCGGATCGTCGCCGCGCAGGCCGCGCTCGACGGCGGCGTGGTGCGTGACCGCTCGGTTGCCGACCCTGCCAACCTCGCTGCACAGGCACTGATCGACCGCTCGCCCGTGCCGGGTGTCGTCGGGCCGATCGCTGGCGACGCAACGTTTGCGACGTGCGGCCCGGACGTGAACGGGGCGCTGCGGTACATCAGCGGTCACGCCAGCCAGCGCGTCGCGGTGTTCCTCGGGAGCGCCGGTGCGATCGTGGCCGTCGACCTCGTCCGCTACCCGTTCGATCTCCTCGCCGCGGCGGCGAGCGGTACGGCGTTCACGTCGTACCAGCGCGTCGATCGCCGCGGGCTCGAACTGCCGCGCGACGCAGTGCTGCTCGCGCGCGTCGGCCAACCGGACCAGATGGTGGTCGTGTTCCGGCGTGGGCGCTTCAGCGCAACGGTCACGGTGCAGGCCCCCGGCGGTGCTGCCGCGCTGCTGGCGGCGCAGTTCGCAGTGGCCCA
>JAYUAM010000674.1:0-8289 GCA_043741295.1 Acidimicrobiia bacterium | reverse complement strand
GCGTGTACACGACGACACCCGGCCCGGCCCCGCTGGTGACGGTGCCGGCCGTCGGACGGCCGAATGTGAGCGCCCCCGTCGTCCGGGTGTCGTTGGCGAACAGGTCGATCGAGCGGGGCGTGTTGAAACCCGTCGTCGCCGCATCGTCGGCGAGCACCGGCGGTTGGACGGTGCACGCGATGACGGTGACGGTGACGGTGCCATCAGCCTTCAGCCCGCCGTCGTCGGCGATCGTGTACGAGAACGTTGCGGTGCCAGTGAACCCCGCGGTGGGCGTGAACAGCACGGCCCCGTTCTGGATCGTGGTAGTTCCACCGCTCGCCGGCTGCGCCACGAACATCAGGGTGATCGTCGAGCCGTCGGGGTCGGTGTCGTTCGCCAGCACGTCGACGACGACGGGCACGCCGGCCCCGGTCGACGCGGCATCGTTGGCGGTGACCGGCGGACGATTTCCGCTGCCAGCAACGGTGACGGTGACGAGCGCGACGCTGCTGAGGCCGTCGGCATCGGTGATCTGGTAGCCGAAGCTGAAGTTGCCCGGTTGGCCGGAGGTGATGCGCAGCGACGTTCCGCCCGGGTCGATGGCGACGACGAGCCCGGCGGGAACCGAGATGAGCCCGGTGATGCGCAGCACCGAGGCGGAGCCGTCGGGGTCGAAGTCGTTGACCCGGGGATCGACCGCGAGCGTCGTGGATGGCGTCATGGTGACCAGGTCGTCACGACCGATCGGCGCCACCTTGAGGCGTTGACCGACCTCGACGACCACCTTCGCCGACGCCTTGGCGCCGAACGGGTCGGCAGCCTCGTAGGTGAACGAGGCGATGCCGGAGAAGCCGGGCACCGGCTCGAACCGCACCTGCACCTTCGACCCTGGCGCACCGTCGTTGTCGGTCGACGGGCCCACCGCGACGATGCTCGGCGTGCCACCGGTTCCGGCCGTCACCGTCGCCACACCGAGCGGCTGACCCTCCGGGTCGCTGTCGTTGGCGAGCACGTCGATGACGACCGGCGCCTGGAACGTGGTGACGGCGCGGTCGTCGACCGCGACCGGCGGCCGGTTGTTCGCCGCGGTCGTGCCGCCGACCGGTCGGCCGAGCACGGTGACCACCAACCGGGCGCTGGCCTGGCGGTTGTAGAAGTCGCGGATCGTGTAGGTGAGCACGAACGTGCCCACCGCTTCCGAGGGCGGCGTGAACGAGATCGAGTTGTCGGCGTTCACCACGGCCCTGCCGGCTCGCACCGTCGGCGGGCCGGCGAGGGTGAACGGCACACCGTCGGGCTGGCTGTCGTTGCTGATCACGTCGACCCTGGCCGTCTCGTTGACGTAGATCGTGGCGGCGTCGTCGACCGCCACCGGACCCGACCCGGTGGGAGGCACCACTTCGATGTTCACCTTCGCCGTCGACGTGAGGCCGTCGGGGTCGCTCACGGTGTATTCGAACGAGGTGCGGCTCGTGAACCCCTGCGTCGGTACGAAGCGCAGCGTGGTGGCCGATCCCTTGGACACGACGCCACCGACCGCCGGCTTCGTGAAGCCGATGATGGTCAACGGGTCGCCGTCAGGGTCGACGTCGTTGGCGACCACGTCGATGACCTTCACTTCGGATGCCACGACGACGTTGTCGTCGATCGCCTGCGGCGCCCGGTTCGGCGTCGGTGCCTCGACGACGAGGATCACCTGGGCGCTCGACCGAAGCCCGCCGGAATCTTCGATGGTGTACCGAACCGCGACGACCCCCGAAGTGCGCAGGTCGGGAACGATGTCGATCGACTGGCCACCGATGATCGACGCGGTCATGCCGAACACGTTGCCGGTGGACACGACGTGGATCGAGTCGCCGTCGGGATCGGTGTCGTTCTGCGTCACCGCGACGCGGAGGCGCTTCCCCGCCACCACCGTGCCACGGTCGTCGACGGCGACCGGCGGCCGGTTCTTGCCCCCGGTCGGGTCGACCGTGACGCTGACGCGGGCGCTGGCCTGGCCACCGTGACCGTCGGCGACGGTGTAGGCGAAGTCGTCGGCTCCCACGAAACCCAACTTCGGTTCGTAGCGCAGTTCTCCGTCCGCGGTCACCGCCGCGGTGCCGTCGCGCGGCGTGCCGACGGCGACGATGCTCAGCGGATCGCCCTCGGGATCGGAGTCGTTGGCGAGAACCGGGATCGTGACCGGGACACCGGAGATCGTCTCGCCCGTGTCGTCCGCCGGTGCCGGTGGCTCGTTCTGGTCAGCCCCGACGACGTCGACGGTGACGTGCGCCGTAGCCCGGAGTCCGCCCGGATCGCCGGCCGTGTACTCGAACGAGACCGAACCGACGAATCCCTCCGGCGGCGAGTAGAGCACCGTGGACCCGTTGAGTTCCTTCACCGCACCGCGGGTGACCTCGCCCACGGCGACGACCACCAACGTGTCACCGTCGGGATCGGTGTCGTTGGCGAGCACGTCGATGTTCACCGGGCGGCCCGAACGCGTGCGCGCGTGGTCGTCGTTCGGCGTCGGGGTGTCGTTGCCGGGAGTGGTGTCGACCGTGGGCTTCGTGGCGGCGCCGGGCGCCGGGCGCCGCACGGGAACCTTCGTGACGAGCTGCGTGTCGGCGTCGAGATCGATCTTCGGACCATCCGGCGTGATGATGACGGTGCGCTTGCTGAACTTGTCGAGCGTCGTCACCTTGCCCGCCGTCATCGTGAAGGCGTAGCGAGAACCGGGGTCGTCGACGAGGATGGCCGACGGGGTCGTGCGCGACGTGAGCGGACGGCTCGACGGATCGGTCCGCACGACCGGGGCCAGTTCGGTTCCCCACGCACCAGCCACCACCTCGGGCGAGCCGGGCGCCGCCAGCACCACACCCGACGGTCCGGAGAACACCTGGGCCTCGCCGACCGGGCCGACGAGCGTGGCCGACCGCACTGCGCCCTTCAGCTGGTAGCAGACCACCCGGGCGTCGTCGACGACCGTGACGCAGTCGCCGTACCCGCTGACGTCGGGTTGCTGGAGCACCGGCACCGCCCCGCCGGGTTCGAGCGCGACGGACGACGAGCGGTTCAGCCAACGCAGGGTGCGACGACCGCGGTCGAGCAGCACCGGGTCGGGCCCGAGCGCGGTGAGCACCACGTCGGCACCCGGATCGACCACCTGCGTCGTGTGCGGAGAGCCGTTCGAGTCGAAGACGGTGGCCGAACCGCTGGCGGCGTCGATCGTCCACAGCTGGCCGTCGCTCGTGCCGACGGCGGCCGAGAATGCCCCGAGCTCGGCCTTGTCGCCGACGCGCCCGTCCGGAGCGATGCGGCGGACCGCGCCGGCATCGGAATCGACGATGTACGCCGCCGTCCCCGCGGCGACGAGGAAGCCGGTACCGCGGGTGGCGAGCCGGGGCTTTCGTTCCTTGATCGTGCCGAGCGCCGGGTCGAGCAGCACGAGCGCACCCGTGGTGCGGTCGAACACCGCGGTCTGCGTCGCCAACGACGTGACGTCGTACACACCAGGGTCGCCCAGCGCCACGGCCACGCTCCCGGCCTGACTCCCGGGCGCGGCGAGCACGGCCCGCCCGCGCGCCTCACCCGACAGCCACGCCGTTCCCGGCGCCGCCAGACGATCCTGCGCTGGCGGCCGCACCGCACGGGTGACGGCGACGAGGACGCCCGCGGTGAGCAGGCACGACAGCACGGCGAACGCCGCGGTTCGGGCGATCGGGGATCTCCATGGCCTCATCCGCCCTGCTCCTTCGCCCTTCGTGCGCCGCCAAGCCACGGGCATCGTAGCCGCGCGCCCGGTCGATGCGGTCTCGGCTCGACCCGATTTTCCCTGCTCGGCTCGCTGTTCTCATGCGGCCGGGTCGGCGGCGGCGAGCACACCGAACTCGAACAGGGCCACCGCATGCGACTGATGGACGGTGAACTCGTTGAACATCGCCACGTTCGGCAGGTCGAACCAGGACCACAGATACGGCACCTCGCCGACGGGCGGGGTCGTGCCCGCCGGACCGAGGAAGTAGCGGGTCACCCAGTTGTCGCCGCCGCCGAGCTGGTGCCAACCGTAGATCGGTATGCCGGCCCACACCGGCAGGCCGCCGGTCGTGGCGTCGACGAGCAACGGATGGCGCACCGGGTTGCTGCCGAAGCCCGTCATCATCACCGTGTCGAGCGGGTTGGCGCCCATCGAGAAGCCGACGGCGCCCAGGGCGGCGGCGCGGTAGCGCTCGTCGTGGAGCAGGACCCATGCCCGCAGCAGGCCGAGGGTCTTGGGCAGGCCGGGACCGAGACCCCAGATCAGCGGGACGACGGGATGCTCCAACGTCCAACCGAACGCGGTGGTCTCCTGCAACGCCACGAGCTGGTCGGCGTTGCGCTTGAAGCTCTCCAGAACGTTGGCGAGCACGTCGGCCCGCCGCCCCGGGCGGTCGTCGGCGCGGGCGAAGATCCAGGCGGCATCGCACAGCGCCCGCTCGTTGCAGGCCAGCAGATCGACCGGGCCGGCGGCGAAGGGCCCTTCGGCGACGAAGAGATCCTGGTACTCGGCGTCCCCCGTCGCCCGGAAGAGGGCGGCGACGGCGATGAGCCGCTGCAGCGCCACCTCGGTGCGGGCATCCTCGGGGACGGCGTCGCCGTGGGCGGAGGCCCAGTCGAAGGCGCGCACGGCCGAGCTGAGGTAGCCGTCGGCCCGCGTCCGGTCGACGGACGTGAGGACGTGGGATGCCTGCGCGGCGGCGGCGGCGAACACGTACGACGAACGCGTATCGGGCGCGTACACCCACACGGCCTGCGGGTCGGTCCACGAGGTTGCGCGATCGGGTGGATCGCCGCCGGCCTCGATCCCTCCGCGGATGCCGCCGTCGGGCATCTGCATGCGCTGATACAGGTCGAGGTCCCACAGGCCTTCGTCGAGCAGATCGGGCACCTTGTCACCCGACTCCGGGATGTTCAGGTTCATCGCGGCGTAGCGCTCGGGGAACAGTTCGACGAGGTCGACCGCCGACTGGAGGTAGAGGAGATGGTCGGCCGACCGGTCCCAGTCGCCCGCATCGAAGTGCCCGCCCCACGCGCCGGGCACGGCGACGTCGGTACCGGCCGCCGCCAGCTTCGTGAACCGGTCCGATCCCGACGCGCCACCGGCCGTCAGCAGGTCGACGTTCGACTGATGGGCGACCTTGCCGTCGTCGGGATGGTACGGCCGCGGCCGCACCACGGAGGTGTACGGCGCGCCCATGGCCATACCGCTGCGCTGGTGGAACATGGCACGGGCGACGGCGACCGTCACCCGGTTCCACGGCCCGGTCTGATCGACCGTGAACGGCAGCGAGCAGCCGAGTGCGGCGACGCACACCCGGTACGTACCGGCCCGCGCCAGCGCCGAGAAGTTGAGCTCGTACACCGGTGCGCCGGTGAGGTCGGCGCGGTGCAGTTCGCCGTCGGCGGGTACGTCGCGCTGGCGGGCCGTGCCCTCGAACACGGCCTGCTTCGTCGTCGTGTCGAGCACCCGGAACGCCGGCGCCGGGTCGTAGTGCGCGCCGCCGGCGGCGCCCATCCACGCCGACAGGTAGGCGACCTTCACCGGATCGGTGACGGCGTAGCCCACCTGATCGACGTGGACGGCCAGGCTCCGCGCCACCGTGTCGTCGAAGGTGTACGTGGCGGTGTCGACCGAAGGGTCGGGCGCGGTGATGGTGTAGGTCGCGCCCGAGCGCAGCGCCGACGGCAACGTGAGGAACAACTGGTTCGACGTCGGGCTCTCCGTGCCGTCGGCGGTCGTCGCCAGGTCGAGCGGCCGGGTGACGCGCGAGACGGCCCGCGGGTGACGCGGTGCGGCGTAACCGGGATCGTCGGTCGAGCGGATCGTGTAGCCGGCGGCGTCGTCGAGCGCCGCGGCCTTCATCGGCTTGCCGGCGACGACGTCGAACACGTGCACGGCGGCCAGGCCGGCGGCCACCTGCTTCGCCCAACCCGATCCCTTGCGGCTCACGATGTACAGCCCGTCGTCGCCCTTGGCGAGCTTGTCGCCCGCCGGTGGCGCGTCGAACGCGTACGGCTGCACCCCGCCGCGTACCGCCACGCCGCTGTCGACCACCAGTTCGAGCACCTCGGTGCTCACGAGGCCGACGTCGAGCACCGGCCGCTTGCCGTCCTTGGCCGACTGCACCTTGGCGGCGACCGGGTCGTTCGTCACGCCGGTGACGAGGATGTTCCCGACCGCCGTAGACGCACCGTCACGGAACCGGGCGAACACCTCGTGATAGCCCACGTCGGTCATCGCCAGTGTCACGGCCGCGGCCACCGGTGACCACGACGACGACGCGAACGTGGCGTCGGTCCCGATCTGCATCTCGGTGGCGCCCGTCGGCGCGGCGATTGCGACGTCCAGCTTCCCGTCGACCGGTCCCGTCGCGATGGATAGCGAGCCCTGACCGGCGGTCGCCGCGGCGGCCGCGGGCGCGACCGGCACCGCTCGCGCGGTCGTGGACGGCGTTGCGCTCTTTGACCCGGTGCATGCCGTCGACGCGACGAGCATCACCACGAGACCAGCGGCGATGCGGGGGCGCACGGGCAAGCGCTTCGTCGACGCCATGGTCAGCCGAGACCAGCGTCGAGCAGGGTCCGCTCGGACGCGACTATCGGGTCGACGACGTCGACCGCGGCGTTGTGCCGGGCCTGCAGGACGACGAGCGCCGTCCACGCCGACGCGGCGAGCAGGGACTCGCTGATCAAGGTTCCCGCGACCGCGCCGCGCCACGAGTGCCGGGGAACGAGCAGCACGTAGCTGGCGACCGATACGACGGCCCCGAAGATCAGCAGGCCGGTGCGTACGGCCGTGCGGCCGAGACCGAGCAGGCCGTTCAACGGGAACATGCCGAGGCTCCGGAAGAGCACGACCGGCGACAGGTAGCGCATCATCGTGACCGAGGGCCGGTACTTCTCGCCGACGATCCACGGCACGATCGGTGCGAACACGAAGAGCAGCGCGCTCACGACCGCGCCGTATCCGAAGGCGTAGGCCGCGAAGCGGATGGACCGCCGGAGGTGCTGGTCACGAGCGCCGGGGTCGTGGGCGAGGAACCGGTTGTGACTGGCGGCGAGCAGGCCGTTCACCGGCGCGAAGCCGATCTGCACGATCTTGTAGGCGGCGCCGTACTGGCCGCCCTGGGTCAACCATCCGTAGCGTGACAGGGCAATCTTGTCGCCGTCGTTCTGCAGGCCGAGCGCCGACATGCCGACGCCGTAGTTCATGCCGGACCGGGCGTGGCGCAGGTGCGGCCGGCCCGGACGTAGCGGCACGCCGAGCAGGCGTGACCCGTGGATGAGCATCGGCACGGCGGCGGCGATGTAGGAGTACACGAGCACGATGCCGACGTTGGTGATCGTGACGCCGCGGAACGCCACGAGCGCCAGCAGGCCGACGAAGCGCATCATGTTCGGTGCCATGCGCATCTGCATCGCGCTGGCGAACGGCCCGTAGGCCTGCACGAGGGCGGAGATCACGAGCATGAGTGGGACGAGCACCATCTCGCCGATGACGATCGCCAGGATCGTCGGCTTCGAGAGGCCCTTCGGGACGAGGCGCGTCGCCACGACGAAGCAGATCGTGGCGAGCACCACGCCGAGCCCGAGCGCGAGCGTCAACACCGAGCGGACCATCACGGTCTTGTCTTCCTGCTCCCGCACACCGTGGTGGAGCACGGACAAGGCGAGACCCCCGGCGATCGGCGGGCCGAGCACGGCGATGACTCCGAACACCGCGACGTAGCCGCCGTAGGCGACCGGGCCGATCCCCTTCGCGATGATGCCGAAGGCGAGGACCGACGTGAGCAACCCGAGCATCTCGACAGCGAGCGCCCACACGGTCTCGCGACCGAGCCCGCCCGGGCGAAGGCGGGCACGGACCGCCTCGAGGTTCACTTGCGCGGCCCGGCGCCGACGCCGGCCCGCTCGTCTTCAACCGGCTGATCCGTGCCAACGGCGATCCGGCGACGGTTGAAGACGTAGATCCATCCGGGGATGACGAACCAGACGCCGAACACGGGGGACTCGGACAGCGACGCGACGAACTGGGCGGTGAGGCACATGATGCCCCAGCCGGCGATGTCCGGGGTCACGGTCATCCGGCGCCAGGCCGCACGGAACGCTGAGCGCAGCAGGCCGACGTAGAGCACCAGGCCGACTAGGCCGACCTCGAGGAGCAGCTCGAGATAGGCGTTGTGGGCGTGGCCGGCGACGAACCCGATCCGCTGGTCGATCTCGTAGGTGGGCGGTATCCCCGTCCGGAACCAGACGCCCTCACGGCCGTAGCCCATGGTCAATCGT
>JAYUAM010000673.1:0-1365 GCA_043741295.1 Acidimicrobiia bacterium | reverse complement strand
ACCTCGTACGGCACGGTCGTCCGCTCGACCACGGAGGCGAGGGCGTCGAGCGCGAGATGACCGCCGCCGTAGAGCACGACACAGATCGACAGGGTCGGCGCGTGGTCGGCCTCGACGGTGACGACCGACCGACCCGCGGTCACCGGTCTCCAGCTGGCGGCGACGGCGCGACGGCGTGCGCCGCCATGAGCGAGTTGTCGGCCGCGTCCAGCCACCCCCGAAGGTCGCGGCGGCTCACCGGATCGCCCGTGGCACCCCCGACGGCCCGAGCAGCCGCGGCCCGCTCGCCCGACCCGACCGTGTCGGCGTCGACGAGCGCGATCGGCCCGACGGTGCCGGCGGCGACGTGGCAACGCAGCTCGCCCAAGGGATGCAGCCGGGCATCGTGGCGACGGTCGGTCGTCGGCCAGGCGAACAGCTCGCGCCCGCGTCGCGCCCCGGCTCGGGCATCGACCGGCCAGGCCGCGTCGTTCGCCGGGCCGACCACGCCGACACGCCGACCGCGTCGGGGTCGGTCGGCCAGCAGCGCGCGGTACACCTCGACGGTTCGGACGGCGGCACCGTCCCAGCTGTAGTCGGGCACGGTCGTGGCGCGAAGGCGCGCCCGGAACGCATCATCGGTCGTCGCTCGGACCATCATCTCGGTGCACGAGTCCAGATCGTCGGCGTCGAAGCGCGCCTCGGGATCCGTGATCACCTCGCGCAGCGAGGAATTGTCGCCGCACACCACGCGGGCACCGCAGCGCAGCGCTTCCAGGGGCGGCAGGCCGAAGCCTTCGTAGCGCGACGGGAACACGACCACGTCGGACGCCTGATAGAGCGTGACCAGCTCCTCGTCGGTGACGACGCCCGTCACCACCAGCTCGTCGACGATGCCGAGGTCGCTCGCCAGCACATCGACGATCGCCCGCTGCGTGGCGTCCACACGGCAGGCGAGCACCACGCTCGACGTTCGGCGCAGGCCCTGAGGAAGGCGGGCGAACGCGGTGAGCGCCTCGCGCCAGTTCTTGCGCGGGTCCATCCCGATCGGCAGAAGGAGGAAGCGCTCTCGCAGCGTCGGCCACGAGCGGCGCAGCTCGGCGACCAACGCCGCCGTAAAGCGGTCGGGTCGGCAGAACTGCGGACCGGCGCCGGCGCCGATCGCCGTGGTGCGGCGCGCCGGGATGCCGAGCAGCCGTTGCGCGTCGTCGGCCGTGGCGTCGGAGATGGCGAGCACGTGGTCGCATGCCCGGACGAGCTCGATGCTGCGCCGGTACAGGGCGCGTTCGATGCCGCTCGGCAGGTACTCGTCCGGGAAGATCATCGGGATCAGGTCGTAGAGCGTGGCGACGAGGCGACTCCCGTTGCGGCGCACCGCCAGCGGCA
>JAYUAM010000672.1:0-8294 GCA_043741295.1 Acidimicrobiia bacterium | reverse complement strand
GGAACTTCGGTACTGCGATGGCGACGAGGATGCCGATGATCAGCACCACGACCATGAGTTCGATGAGGGTGAAGCCACCCTCACGGTCCTTCAGCTCTGCGAGCCGCTTCTTCATTTGTTATCTCCTTGGGGGAACCGGGTAAGTGGGTTGCTTCGTCGTGCCCCGATCCCCTCCGAGCGGTGGCCTGTGTGTCAGGACATCGTTCGGGTTTCCCCAGGTAGCCCAGCGGGCCGATCGGGTTCGAACGGCTCTGTGGCGTTGCGTCACCGCCTCACGGCGGGTTTGCCCTTGGCAGGGGAATCAGTAGGCACTCAACTCATCGGCGTTCGGCGAACAGAACTGAGGCGATGAGCCGATCTTGAAGGTGCGTGTACGAGCGAGCCCGTCAGCCCCACTGGACCGACGAGTCGACGGCCCAGGCGACGCCCGACGCGGCGTTCGTGTCGGGATCCAGCGTGGCGAGGCAGTCGGCGGCGGCGGGTGCGGCGCGCCGGCCGAACACGTGGTCCTTGACGTCGACCTTGAGCAGATAGCAGCGGCCGTCGAGCGATCGGGCGGCCATGATGAACCCATCGGCCCCGATGGCGTTAGTGGTCGGGGTGCCGTTACGCACGTAGGCCCACGAGATCTGACCGGCGTTCGCCGACGGCGTACCGACCGTGTCCGCAGGCGTGAACAGGTTCGGGTCGGCCTTCGTCAGCAGTGTCTGGTCGATCGGTTCGTAGCCGGCCTTGTCGATATAGACAGAGCTCATCACGACCTCGGCGGCCCGCACGTTGGACTGCGCCGTGCGGGCCCGGGCGCCGGCCTGCGAGTTCAGGAACTTCGGCACCGCGATGGCTACCAGGATCCCGATGATCAGGACCACGACCATCAGCTCGACGAGCGAGAAACCCGAGTCGTGTACCGAGCGACGGGACTGTGCCTGCATTTCGATCGGGCTACTTCACGTGGGTGACGAGGTCGAACATCGGCAGGTACAGCGCCATCACCATGCCGCCGACGACCACGCCGAGGAAGCCCATGAGGATCGGCTCGAGCATGTTGGTGAGACCTTCAACCGCAGCGGTGACCTCGCTCTCGTAGAAGTCGGCGACACGGCCGAGCATCTCGTCGACGTTGCCGGTCTCCTCTCCCACGTTGACCATCTGCACGAGCATCGGCGGGAACAGCGAGGTCCGGGCCATCGGGCCACTCATCGACTCGCCGATCTCGACGGCGTTCTGCACCTCGATGGTCGCGTTCTTGTAGACCTGGTTCGAGACGGTGTCGCCCGTGATCTCCAGGGCTCCGATGATGTTCACGCCGGAGTCGAGGAGCACGGCAAGTGTGCGGGAGTAGCGGGCCAGCGCAGCCTTACGGAACAGGCTGCCGAACAACGGCATGCGAAGCTTGAAGGCGTCGAACGCGTTCCGCCCGGCCGGCTTCGCCAGCCACTTCTTCAGGGCGAACACGGCCCCGAAGATCGCCGCGAACACCAGGTACCAGGACGACCGCATGAAGTCCGAGGCGTTGACAAGGAGCTGCGTCGGTAGCGGCAGCTTGGCGTGCTGCTCGGCGAACAACGTCTGGAACTTCGGGACGACGAACAGCAGCATGGCGACGACGATGAGCATCACGAGACCGAGGACCGCGACCGGGTACGTCATCGCCGACTTCACCTTGCGCTTCAGCTCCTGCTGCTTCTCGAGGGTGTCGGCGAGCTGCAGGAGCACCTTGTCGAGCACACCACCGGTCTCACCGGCGCGCACCATAGACACGTACAACTGGTTGAACACCTTCGGGTGGGCACCCAGAGCCTGCGACAGCGAGGAGCCGGTCTCGATCGATTGGCGGGTGCTCAGCATCACCTCGCGCAGCGGCACCGAATCGCTCTGCTCGGCGAGGATCGAGATCGATCGCACGAGGGGCAGACCGGAGTTGATCATCGTCGCGAACTGGCGGGAGAAGATGGCGATGTCGCGCACCTTCACCTTCTTGCCGCCGAGCGACAGGTTCATCGACTTGCCGAGGCCGGTGCCGCCCGAGGCGTTCACCGACACGGGCACGTAGCCCATCTGCTTGAGCTTGTCGACGACGAGCTGCATCGAGTCGCCCTCGAGGCTGCCCTCGATCATCTTCCCGTCGCGGTCGCGGACCTTGTACGCAAACGTCGAAGCCATCGGTCAGCGCCCCAGCATCCGGCGAAGGTCCTCGGGGCTGGCGCACCGGTCGATGGCCGCTTCGAGGGTGATGATGCCGGACTTCACGAGACCGGCGAGCGACTGGTCCATCGTCTGCATCCCGTACTGGCCGCCGGACTGCATGGCCGACATGATCTGGTGGGTCTTGCCCTCACGGATCAGGTTCCGCACGGCGCTCGTGACCACGAGGATCTCGCTGGCGCACACCCGGCCGGTCTTGTTGGCCGTCGGGACGAGCTGCTGCGTGACGACGGCCATCAACGACGAGGCGAGCTGGGTGCGGATCTGCTCCTGCTGGTGGGCGGGGAACACGTCGACGATGCGGTCGACTGACTGCGGTGCGTCCTGCGTGTGGATCGTGGCGAACACGAGGTGGCCGGTTTCTGCGGCGGTGATCGCCGTGGAGATCGTCTCGAGGTCACGGAGCTCGCCCACCAGGATCACGTCCGGGTCCTGCCGAAGGACGTGGCGGAGGGCGTCGGCGAACGAGTGCGTGTCCTCCCCCACTTCGCGCTGGTTGACGATGCAGTTCTTGTGCCGGTGCAGGAACTCGATGGGGTCCTCGACCGTCATGATGTGCAGGCTCTTGCTCGAGTTGATGATGTCGATCAGCGAAGCGAGGGTGGTCGACTTACCGGAGCCCGTGGGCCCGGTCACGAGCACGAGGCCGCGGGGGTAGTCGGCGAGCGCGGCGACGGCCGGCGGGTGGCCGAGCTCCTCGAGCGTGCGTAGCTTGGTGGGCACCGATCGCATGACGGCGCCGACCGAGCCACGCTGGAAGAACACGTTGACACGGAAGCGACCGATGCGGGCGACGCCGTACGAGAGGTCGAGCTCCTGGTCCGTCTCGAACCGCTCGCGGTGCCGGGGTGACAGGATCACCGAGAGCAACCGACGGATGAGCGTGTTGTCGAGGACCGGGTACTCGGTGAGCCGCTTGAGCTCACCGTGGATCCGGGCCGCCGGCTCCGAGCCGCTGGTGAGATGGAGGTCGGAACCTCCGAGCTCGACCACGCGGTTGAGCAGGTCGTCGATGTGCAGGTTCTGGACCTCGGGCATGGTGTACCTAGTCGGCAGTTCGGGGCCCCCCATCAAGGGGCCGGACGGGAAAAGTCAGGATTTACGCAACGACGCGCAGGAGCTCTTCGACCGACGTCTTGCCGATCGCCACGTTGTGCACCGCGGCGCGGCGCAGCGTGACCATGCCCTCGTCGATGGCCAGCTTCTTGATGATGTCGCCGTGGGCATGGTCGGCGACGAGCGCCCGCATCGCCTCGGTGACGATCATCACCTCGTGGATCGCAAAGCGGCCTCGGTAGCCCGTCTTCGAGCACACGGCGCAACCCTTGGCCCGGTGGACGACCTCCGGGATGTCGAGCCCGCCTTCGCGTTCGAGAACGGCGACCTCGGCCTCGGTCGGCTCGCCTGGCTCACGGCAGCGCTCGCACAGCTTTCGCATGAGACGCTGGGCGACGACGCACGACACGGCGCTCGAGATGAGATACGGCTCGAGCCCCATCTCGATCATGCGGGACGGCGTGGAGGCCGCGTCGTTCGTGTGCAGGGTGGAGAGCACCAAGTGGCCGGTGAGGGCGGCTTCCATGGCGATCGTCGCCGTCTCGCGGTCACGGATCTCGCCGATGAGCACCACGTCGGGGTCGGAACGCAGGATCGAGCGCAGCGCACCGGCGAACGTGAGACCGGCCTTCGGGTTGACCTGCACCTGGTTGATGCCCGACAGCCGATACTCGACCGGGTCCTCGATCGTGATGATGTTCTTGCCGACGTCGTTGATCTGGTTGAGCGTCGAGTAGAGCGTGGTCGACTTGCCCGAGCCGGTCGGCCCGGTGACCAGGATCGTGCCCCACGGGAGGGACATGACGCTGCGGTACCGCTCGAGCGAGTCGGGCAGGAACCCGAGGTCGGACAGTTCGAGCAGCGCGGTCGACTTGTCGAGCACGCGCATGACGATCTTCTCGCCGTACACCGTCGGCAGCGTGGCCACACGAAGGTCGACCTGCTTGCCGCCGACGTTGGCCGACAGGCGACCGTCC
Organism: Acidimicrobiia bacterium; assembly: GCA_043741295.1. Classification (GTDB taxonomy): domain Bacteria; phylum Actinomycetota; class Acidimicrobiia; order Acidimicrobiales; family Ilumatobacteraceae; genus JAYUAM01. The sequence goes on along the minus strand of JAYUAM010000672.1, from coordinate 4,056 downwards.
TGCGGAACCCGCTTCTCGGCGATGTTCAGCTCGGCCATGATCTTGAAGCGGCTCGTGAGACCGGCCTGCACGCCCTTCGGCGGACGCATCACCTCGTGCATCACGCCGTCGACGCGGTAGCGGACGCGCACGTCGCGCTCGTTCGGCTCGATGTGGATGTCGGACGCCCGGTCCTGGATCGCCTGGCGGATGAGCAGGTTCGCGAGCTTGACGATCGGGGCGTCATCGACGACCTCGGAGAGGGACGCGAGGTCCGTGCCGTCGTCGGTGTCGTCGACGGCCAGACTCGTGATGTCGTCGACGTCGGCATCGGCGCGCAGGTGGCGGTTGATCGCCGTCTCGATCGCGTCCTGCGTAGCGACGACAACCTTCACCGGAGCGCGAGCGGCGGAACGGACGTCGTCGACGGCGAGCACGTTGGCCGGGTCGGCGACGGCGACGACGAGGACCGGGCCGTCCCAGGCGATCGGCAGCGCGCAGTACCGCCGGGCGAGCGCCTCGGGGATGCGACTGGCCGCCGTCGGGTCGACCTGGAAGTCGCCGAGGTCGACGAAGTCGATCCCGAGCCGGCTCGCCAGTTCGGCGACGAGCGACGCCTCGCTGAGCGCGCCCATGTCGATGAGGATGCGGCCGAGGTAGCCGCCTTCGCCCTGCTGTCGACTGAGGGCCGAGTTGAGCTGGACCTCGGTGATCAGGCCGCGTGAGAGCAGCAGCTGACCGAGGGGTGCGTCCTCCGATGTGGCGCGGAGGATGACCGAGGGACCGGGGCGGGGGTTCACTTCACGCATGTCACGACCGCATCGAGGAGAGGAACTGATAGAGCAGGGCACGGCTCACCGCGTCGTCGTGCGCCTCGCCGGCCACAGCCGGAGGGGTGGACGGATCGACCGATGAGACCTTCGGGGCCGCGGGCGCCGTCGGTGGACGGGGCGCACTGGCGGGTGTGGGGGCGCCGGCGACAGATGTCGTCGCTGGCGCAGGGACCGACGCAGTCGCTGGCGCAGGGACCGACACGGTCGCTCGCGCCGGAACCGACGCGGTTTCGGCGCGCGGCGGAACCGACGCGGTTGCGGCGGGCGGCGCGGTCGCCGGGGCGGCGGGCGGGAGCGTTGCGGCCGTGGGTGACTGGTCCCATCCGACGACCTCTTCGGTGTGGACGACATCGTCGTCCCAACCTTCCGCGTCATCTTCGGCCGGGGCCTCAGCCCAGGCGGCGGGCACGATCGTGGCAGGCGGGGCCTCGCCCCAGCCGACCTCGTCCTCGACCTGGGGCGCCTGGCCCCAGCCACCCTCGTCGGTGCTCGCCGACGGCGGCGCAACGAACGCAGGCTCCGCGACGGCGGGGGTCGCGCCTGCGGCGTGGGCCACGATCTCCGGCGGCACGTCATGGACCGGCTCGCTCACGACGGCCTCGGGCACGACGGTCACGACGGCTTCGGTGACGACAGGGGCGACGACCGTCGGCAGGGACGGCGGCCGTGGCGGCACGCGGACAGCGGTGCGGACCGCGGCGGGCTCCTCGACGACGACGAGGCCGGCGTCGAGCAGGTCACGAACGATGCGCCGGGCGGCGAGCTCGCCGCCGAGGCCGACCGCAAGGTCGGCGAGACGCTGTCCGGTCCCGATGAGGGCGAGCGCTCGCCAACGGCTGGCGTCGACCTGGGCCGGCCGACCGAGTCGAGGCGACCACCGCACGATGTGCTCGATGCTCGGCATCATCCAGCCGTAGTCGAGCGCCTCGTGGACCAGCGCGGTCGCTTCCTCGATCGCCGCGTGCGCCGTCACGATCCGGTCCAGAGCGACCTGACCGATGCCGTCGTCGTCGTTCAGGGAGTAGACGAAGGAGTTCGGCGCAAGGGTGAGCACGATCGCCAGGGTGTCGGCCGGGTTGCCCTCGGCGGACCCGACGTGGCCATTGGCGAACCAGAGGGCGAGACGTCGTCCGCCCGCTCGTACGTCGAGGCACGTCGAACCAGGGCGGGCGAGGGCCTTCACGACGATGTCGCCGCCCGACGTCGGCAGCACCGTCGGCAGCGCGCTCGGCGTGGAACCCGCCGCCTCACCGTGCTGGATTGGGTTCGGCGCCGCCTCGCCGTGCTGCATGGCCGACCCTTCTTCCGTGCGCTCGCTCATCCGTCTCGCCGCCTATCGGCAGACGGCACGGTGGCATTGAGGGTTGCCGTCGTCATCGACATCACGACCCCTGACCCGCCGGAGCAGCCCACTGCAGGGCCGGTTGATCGATGGCCACCAGACCCCGCCCGACCAGGACGGCGAGCCGGTTGGCCATGGCGGAGACCGTGGTGCCGAGCCGACCGGCCAGCACGCCGACCTCGACGCCGTCGCCGACCGCGCGGAGCACGGCCCAGTCGGCTTCGTCGATCGGCTGTGGCGTCGCCGCGCCATGGCTCGCCAGGGATACCCACCGGTCGGCGTGTGCCAACGCACGCGCCGTCGGCGAGGCATCTACGCCGCGGCCACCGTCGACGAGCGCGAGCACGATCGCCACGTCGAAGCCGGTGGCGGTACCGCCGATGCCACCGGCGTGGAAGGCGAACTGGCCGGGACCGAGCGCCTCGACCGCGCTCACGATGTCGGCGAGCAGCCGCGGGTCGTCGGCCAGCGCGACGCCTGGCGTGTCGACGCCGGCGGCAACACCGGCGGCCACCGCATGCCCGTCACGCAAGGCGAACAGGGCGGTGTGGCCGTTGGTCTGGACGACGAGGCGACCCGTGCGGCGCGCGCCCGACAGGAACTCGAGCAGGGCGCGCAGCGGGAACGCGTCGGTCGAGCCAAGGATCGGCATCACGTCCGTACCTCCTCGTCTCGTGGGTGGGCTGACGGTTCCGGGATTCGGCCCGGCGTTCCCTAAACATCGGCAGGTTCCCGGCCGTCTTGAGACCTTCGTGACGTCGACGGCCGCCCTGACCCCTCCCCCACTGCTCGCCGGTCGTGTGCCAAGGTCGTGCACCATGGCCGATGGAGCAAGACGTGCGCGCGTGAACTTCACCGTGGCGGCGGTCGTCGGACTGCTCGCGGTGGTCGCGCTGGTGGGCGTCGCCGTCTACGGCGACGCCCACGCCCGCGATGGCGGCAAGCAGCTGCTCACCGTCGTGGCGACGGTCGTCTTCGTCGTCGCCGCCGTGGCGGCGATCCGAAGCGCGTCGAACCAGCTCCACCGGCTGCTGCTACCGGTCATCGGCGCCGCCCACGCATCGCTCGTGCGCATCGCGATGACGCTCAGCGGCCTCGTCGTCGTGGCGTTCGCAGCGATGGGTCTGCTCGGCGTCCCCGTCCAGCAGTTGCTCGTCGGCGGTGCCGCCACGGGCATCGTGATCGGGATCGCCGCCCAGCAGACGCTGTCGAACCTGTTCGCCGGGGTCGTACTGCTCCTCGCTCGTCCGTTCGACGTCGGAGCGATGGTTTCGATCAGTTCCGGCGCGCTGGGCGGGGCCCACCGGGGCCGGGTCAGCAACGTCGGTCTGACCTACGTGCTGCTCGACTGTGACGAGGGCCTCGTGCGCCTGCCGAACGCCTCAGTGCTGGCGGCCGCAGTCACCACCGAGCGCCCGACCGCCCCGGACCCGCCGGCCCGATCGGTCTAACCGGCGAGCGCGGCCTGGGCCCCGAGCCGTCGTTTGCTGACGGCGGTGAAGATCGTGCCGAGCTGCTGGATCTGCAAGTGCGAGAGGTGGTCGAGCAGGTGGCGGCGCACCCCGTGGACGTGCAGCGGCGCCGCCGCCTTCAGCGTCGCCCAACCCCGCGCCGTGAGCACGGCGTAGGAGACACGACGGTCGTCCGGCGCCGGTTCGCGCATTACCAGGCCGTCGCGTACGAGACCGTCGAGGCGTCGCGTCAATCCGCTCGGCGAGAGTCCGAGCTGGCCGGCCAGGTCGCACATCCGCAGGCGGCGGTTCGGAGCCTCGGCAAGGTTGACCAGGACGCCGTAGTCCCCCTGGTTCAGGCCGTAGGCCTCGGTGAGATCGGCGTCGAGGTCGGCGTTGACCGCCAACGTCACTTCGAGGAGGCCGCGCCATGCTCGCATCTCATCCTCGT
>JAYUAM010000671.1:0-1369 GCA_043741295.1 Acidimicrobiia bacterium | reverse complement strand
ATCGTCGCAGCCGCCTCGATACCGTGACCACACACGTCCCCGACGATCACCGCGACCAAGCTCGGTGACAGTGGCCGGCTGTCGACGACACAGAACGTGCCGAGCACCTGTCCGCTGGCCGACACGACCGGTGCACCGGCCCAGGCCAGCACCCCCATCTTCTCGATCAACGGATTCGTACGCGTGCGCGGGTCGAGCCGGGCATCGTCGATGAGCAATGCCGTGCCGCTGGCTACCACGTATTGGCAGAACGACTCCTCGACCGGGTTGGCTCGATCGGCGATCTCGACCGCTCCGGTGCCGAAGCAGCTCTTCCAGAACGAACGGCGATCATCGACGAGCGTGACGAACGCCCAACGCACGCCGAGAGCGACGGCTGCGAGCCGGGTCAACCGGTCGAAGACCTCTTCGAGTTCGGTGTCGACCAACCCGGTGGACGCCACCGCCGCCAGCCGGGTCTGGTCGCGGACCCGAGCTCGAATGAGCTCCGCCCACGCCACGTCGTCGAAGCCCACCTCGAGCGTCGGCACCTGGTCTGAGCCGGCCGGAACCATCTGCACAATGTACCCAACCGCTCGAGACCGCGCCGCGGCCAGGCCCAACCCTCCCGCGGCTACGCAGGACGGTCGCCGGTGCTCGTGCGCGCCGGGAGGCGCGCTCTCGGCGGGCGACTGTGCCGCCGACTCGACGCCGGGTTGGTCCGCGCCGAATCGGGTACTGCTCGATCACACCACAGTTGCCCGACTACTGAGACGAGAAGCTATGAGCGTTACCTCGCCACCTCGAAACATCGATGCCCCGACGTTCGGCCTCACGTCGTTCGCGGTGATTGTTCTCGCCCTTGCGACCGCGGCGATCCACCTTTCGCTTGTCCCGGCCGAGTTCCGGAAGGGTGCGACAGGCTACGGCACGCTCTTCATCCTCACCGGGGTCGGCTACGTCATGGCGTTGGCCGTCCTGTACGCGCCGGTAGACATCGCCCGTCCATTCCGGGCGTTCGCACGGTTCGCGCTGATCGCCATCGCCGCCGCGTCGATCATCGCCTACGTGAGCTTGGGCTACTTCGACACCCTCGGATGGGTCGACAAGGCGATCGAACTCGCTCTGATCCTCGTGGCCGTGGCGGAGATTCCCGCGCTTCGTCGAGCCCACGCCTGATCCCGTCGATTCTTTCGAAGAGCGGCCGCCGCCGGCAGCCCACCGAACGTCGAGGAGCTCGATGAACAGCGAGACGCACACAAACGAGGACGGGGTCGAGACCCAGCTCATCGAGGAGCTCCTCGAGACACTCGAGGACGGCCGCCTAGGATTCATCGACGCCGCCGAGAAGCTCGCCGCCGCCGGTCGACCGCAATGGGCCGACACGTTC
>JAYUAM010000670.1:0-1370 GCA_043741295.1 Acidimicrobiia bacterium | reverse complement strand
TGCACGTCGGACTCTCGGTGATCTTCCAGAACCCCGGCGATCGTCGCACCGACGCCGAGGTCTATGCCGACGAGCTCGCCATCGCCCGGCACGCCGAGCCGCTCGGCTTCGAGTCGATCTGGAGCGTCGAGCACCACTTCACCGACTACACGATGTGCCCCGACGTGCTGCAGTTCCTCACGTACATGGCGGCGTGCACGAGCACGATCAAGCTCGGTTCGATGGTGTGCGTGCTGCCGTGGCACGACCCGGTGCGCGTCGCCGAGCAGATCGCGATGCTCGACACGATGTCGGGCGGCCGGGTGATCCTCGGTCTCGGGCGGGGCACGGGGCGCGTCGAGTTCGACGGCTTCGGGGTAGAGATGAGCGAAGCGCGCGACCGCTTCGCCGAGGCGGCAGAGACGATCCTCACGGGTCTCGAGCGCGGGTACCTGGAGTACGACGGGCGCTACGTGCGCCAGCCACGCGTCGACCTGCGACCCCGCCCGAGCCGCACGTTCCGCGGGCGCACGTACGCGGCAACGGTGTCGCCGGAGTCGGCCGAGATCATGGCCCGCATGGGCGTCGGCCCGCTGATCGTCCCGCAGAAGCCGTGGAAGCAGGTGCGCGACGAGCTGGCCACCTACCGGGCGACGTACCGAGAGTCGACCGGGGAGGAGGCACCCACGCCCTACTGCGCCGGATGGACGTTCGTCGACGAGTCGGCCGACCGCGCCGAGGAGCTGGCGCGCCGCTACATCGGCGCGTACTGGGACTCGGTCGTGAAGCACTACGAGTTCGACAAGGACCATCTGAAGGCGACGCCCGGTTACGAGTTCCACGGCCTGATGTACGACCGTCTGAACGCGCCAGGCGGCATGGAACGGATGACCGATTTCTTCGTCGGGCTTCAGGTGTGGGGCACACCGGCGCAGGTCTACGACAAGATCGTCACCATCCAGGACCAGACGTACGCCGACGCCTACATGGCCGTGTGCTCCTACGGCGCCATGCCCCACGACGAAGCCGTGCGCAACGTCGGTCTGTTCGCCCGCGAGGTGATGCCCGAGCTGAAGAAGCTGGCGCCCTCCTACGAACGGTTGGGCGTACCGGCGTGACCACGAGCTGACCTTCCGGCGATGGACACCATCTGGGTGCTCGGCGATCAGCTGAACCGGCGGCTCGGAGCGCTGCGCGACGCGACCCCAGCGAGCGCCCGCGTGCTGTTGGTGGAGAGCGACGCGAAGCTCGCGTCGAAGCCCTGGCACCGCCAGCGGGCCCACCTCGTGATCGCGGCGATGCGGCGGTTCGCCGACGAGCTGCGCGCCGAGGGATTCCAGGTCGACCACCGGGTCGCGCCCTCCTTGCCGGCCGGGCTCCGGGCGCACCGG
>JAYUAM010000669.1:0-3576 GCA_043741295.1 Acidimicrobiia bacterium | reverse complement strand
CCGGCTCCTCGAGCGGCCCGACGTCGACGCTGTCATCATCGCCACCCCCGACGACACGCACGAGACGATCGCCATCGACGCGCTCGTCGCCGGCAAGGCGACCTTCTGCGAGAAGCCGTTGGCGATCACGACCGAAGGCTGCGACCGCATCCTCGCCACCGCAATGCGTACGGGCACGCGCCTGTACGTCGGCCACAACATGCGCCACTTCATGGTCGTGCGGTTGATGAAGCAGCTGATCGATGCCGGCGTCGTCGGCGAACCGCAGGCCGTGTGGTGCCGCCACTTCGTCGGCCATGGCGGCGACTTCTACTTCAAGGACTGGCACGCCCGACGTCGCCACACGACGAGCCTGCTGCTGCAGAAGGGCGCCCACGACATCGACGTCGTCCACTGGCTCGCCGGCGGCGTCGGCCGCATGGTGCAGGGCATGGGTGGGCTCACGGTGTACAACCGCGTGACGGACCGCCACACCGGCCGCAAGGCCGACAACTGGCTCGACCCGGCGCACAACTGGCCGCCGCTCGCCCAGCGCCAGCTCGAACCGGACATCGACGTCGAAGATCTGTCGATGCTCCAGATGCGCCTCGACAACGGTGTGGTCGCCTCGTACCAGCAGTGTCACTACACGCCCGACTACTGGCGCAACTACACCGTCATCGGCACCGAGGGCCGCATCGAGAACTTCGGCGACATGGACGGCGTCGTGCGACTGTGGAACAAGCGGCACGACTACGCGGCGCGCGGCGACCGTGAATTCCCGTTCACGGCGTCGTCCGGCGGCCACGGCGGGGCCGACGAACGGCTGATCGAGGAGTTCCTCCGCTTCGCCGTCGGCGGCGGCGTTACGGACACCTCGCCGGTCGCCGCCCGCGAGGCGGTGGCGGTCGGCTGTGCCGCCGCCCTCTCGTTGCGCAGCGGCGGCACACCCGTGGTCGTGCCCGACCTGCCGGCGGTGATGGTCGACTACTTCGCCGCCGGCCAGACCCGGTCGTAGCGGCCCGCGATCCGGCCCCGCGTCTCCGCCCACGGTCCGGCCGGTCGGGCGTCCTGGCGCCAGCCCCGATCGACCGGGCTAAGGTGTGGGTACTGCGGGGAAGGGGCCTGTGCATCACGACGCCCCAGCACGGGTGCCCGGCCGTAACATCGTTGCGACCGGTGCCCCACGGCAGCGGGCAGCATGCCATCCGTTCCGACCAACCTGGCCAGCGAGGAGCCCCGTGCCCGTAGCCGTCGAAACCCGAGACCCGAGCGACGCCGGCGCGTCGGTCGGCACGCGGGTCGACGAATTCGCTGCCGGCCAGGACCCGGCCGGCGGACCCCTCGCCGCTCCCACGCGCCGGACCGTGTACCGCCGCCCCCGGCGGCGCACCCGCTCCGCCCTCGACGTCCTCGTCGTCGGTGCGCTCGCCTACGGCGGCGCCGCGGTGCTCAACGCCCATCACCTGCACCGTCGGGCCGAGCGCATGCCGCTCGACGCGTCGACCCGGCGTCCGCTCGCCGCCGCCGCCGGCGTCGTCGAGAAGGCCGGGGCGCTCGTGGGCCTCGATCGCCCGGGCCGCCGCATCGACGCCGTCCGCGGCGTGAAGGACCCGCTGCCGACGCCCCACGGGGTCGCGGCCGCGCTCGTCGTCATCGACGCCAACGAACGACCGGCCGTCGGCGTCGGCCGCGCCCTGGCCGAGCGGGCCGTGAACGACGCCCACCGGGCCGCTGCCGCCGCCGACACCGCGGGACGCCTGCAGGCCGAGTTGGCCGACCGCTACCCGGCGTTCCGGGCGCCGTCCTGGCTACGGCCGCTGCCCGAGGACCTCGCCGACCCCCATCACCGGGCTGGCCGCAACGACGTCGCCCATCCCGACCGACCGGCGGCGTCGACATCGGCCGCGTCGACGCCGGCCGCCCCGACATCGGGTTCCTCGACACCGGCGGCGTCGATATCGGCGGCCGGCGGCCCCACCGATCCCGACGCCGCCGCGGCGTCGCGCAAGCCGCCGGTGAACCAGCTCCGCACCGCGACCGCCGCCGACCCGTGGCGCGTGTACGTCGGTGGCGACAGCCTCGCCCAGGGCATCGGGCCAGCCCTGGCCCGCATGGGGACCGATTCCGGGCTCATGGCCGTCGCTCCCCACGGCGTGCTCTCGTCGGGCCTCGCCCGACCCGACGCCTTCGACTGGCCGAGTGCGCTTTCGACGGCGGCCGGCGGCAACGACGAGATCGTCGTCCTGGTGTTCGGGGCGAACGACCCCCAGACGATGTCGACCGGGTCGTCGAGCATCCAGTTCGGTACGCCCGAGTGGGAAGCGGAGTACGCCCGCCGCGTGCGTGAAGTGCTCGACGTGCTCGCCGGCAAGACCGTCGTGTGGATCGGCCTTCCGGTCGTCGGTCGTCCCGATCTCGAACGCCAACTGCAGGTGCTCGACCGCGTCTACCGCGAGCAGGCGGCAAACCGGCCGAACGTGAGCTACATCGACGTCCGCGCCCTCACGTCCACCGACGGCACGAGCTACCAGCCCTACCTCGACGGCGGCGACGGCCAGCAGTTCCTGGCCCGCACCAACGACAAGGTGCACTTCACGAGCCGCGGCTACGACCTGGTCGCCCAGGCCGTGGCGATGCGGCTGATGCATCTCGCCACCCCCTGAACCGCGGGGCCGGGCGCCGCCCCGACGTCTCGGCGGCTACTGGTTGCGCATCGAGTCGGCGGCCGTCTCGAAGTACGAGAGCAGCGCGTCGGTCGCCGCCGGCGGGGGCGCGACCTCGCCGACGGCGGCCCGCATGGCAACCAGCCAGTGGTCGCGCTCGGTCTCGCCGATGACGAACGGCGCGTGGCGCATGCGCAGGCGCGGGTGGCCACGGGCATCGGAGTACGTCGTCGGGCCGCCCCAGTACTGCACGAGGAACAGCGTGAGCCGTTCGCGCGCCGGGCCGAGGTCGTGCGGTTCGGGGTACAGCGCGAGGAGCACGGCATCGGCGGCCACCCGCGCGTAGAACGCGTCGACGAGACGCACGAAGAACTCGGTGCCGCCGACGTGCTCGTACAGCGTCGTGCCGCCACCACCGCCGCGCAGGTTCACCGTCTGCTCCATCGCCTCAGTCTCGCCCAACTCGACCGGTCGCATCCGCTCGGCCGATCGCTCAGCCGGACGGCCGGTCGCGTCAGCCGTACGGTGGGTCGACCCAGCCCGGAAAGATGTCGGGTAGCCCGTCGGACACCTTGTCGGTGAACACGGCCTGGCGCTTCTCGAGGAAGCTCTCCACCCCCTCGCGCGTGTCGGCCGACCGACCGCGCTCGAGGATCGCCCGCGAGTCGGCGCGATGGGCCGCCATCGGGTGGTCGGCTCCGAGCATGCGCCACAACATCTGGCGGGTGAGCGCCACGCTCACCGGGGCGGTGTTCGCCGAGATCTCGGCGGCCAGAGCGCGGGCCGCGGGCAGCAACTCCTCGGGCTCGTGCACGCTGCGCACGAGCCCCGCGGCGAGTGCTTCGGCGGCGTCGAACACGCGCCCGGTGGCCGTCCACTCCATCGCCCGGCTGATGCCGACGACGCGCGGCAGGAACCACGAGGAGCACGC
>JAYUAM010000668.1:0-1372 GCA_043741295.1 Acidimicrobiia bacterium | reverse complement strand
GGCTGACGACGCGCACCGTGTACGAGAACCGGTGGATCCGCGTCGAGGAGGACACCGTCCTCGTGCCGAACGGGCACGAGACGATCTACGGCGTGGTCCGCTGCGCCGACGCCGTCGGCGTGCTCCCGTTCGTCGACGCCGACAACGTGCTGCTCGTGCAGCAGTACCGCTACGTCGCCGGCCAGGCCACGTGGGAGATGCCGACCGGCGGCCGGAACCCCGACGAATCCTTGGAGCAGGCTGCGCAGCGCGAGCTGGCCGAGGAGGCCGGCTACCGGGCCGAGGAACTCTCGTTCCTGACGACGTTCCACACCTCCAAGAGCGTGGTCGACGAGACCGCGCATCTGTACGTCGCCCACGATCTCACGGTGGCGAACGAGCGCCCGGACGACACCGAGCTGTTCCGTCGCCAGGTGTGGGCGTTCGACGACGTGGTCGACATGGTGACCACCGGCGGGATCACCGATTCGATGACGGTCGTCGCCGTTCTCCTGGAAGCGCGAAGACGCGTTGCCTGAGCACCACCCGATCGATCGGGCGGTCCTCGGGGCACAACCGCTCGACGGTGCCGTGATGGTCATCACCAAGGCGCCGGTCGCCGGCCGATCGAAGACCCGCTTGTGCCCACCGCTCACCCTCGACGAAGCGTGCGCCGTCGCCTGGGCGTGCGTACACGACACCTTGCGCGCCCTCGCCGCAGTGCCAGCAGCGCGTCACGTGCTCGTGCTCGAGGGCACGGCCGGCGAGTGGGTCCCACCTGGGTTCGAGATCGTCGCCCAACGCGGCGCCGGCCTCGACGAACGGCTCGCCGCGGCGTTCGCCGATGTCGGTGGCGCGGCGGTGGTCATCGCCATGGACACGCCTCAGGTCACGGCCGCTGTCCTCACCGACGCGTTGGGTCACGTCGTCGTTGAGATCGACGGCCACGGCGCGACGGCCGGACCACGGGCGGTTTACGGTGCGGCCGCCGACGGCGGCTTCTGGCTCCTCGGTCTGAGCGACGGCGTCGACTCCGACGCGGTCTTCGCCGACATCCCGATGAGCGTCGAGACCACCGGGGCTGCCCAGCTCGAACGACTGGCCGACCTCGGTCTGCCCGTCCGTCACGTGCCTGCGCTACGCGACATCGACGTCGCCGACGACCTGTGGGCCGTGGCCGACCTCGTCCCCGACTCCGACATCGGGCGGTTGGCGCGCTCCCTACGGCGATAGCGACAGCCCGACGATGTGGGGCGCACCCGAAAAAATGGTTCCTTGCGCCCACAATCGCGTCGGACTGTGGAACAGTCGTCCGATGGTCTGGAGCTGGCGTCGGTGGGGTTCGGTCGGGGCGGTGAGCGGGCTCGGGCTGCTCGTCGGATGCAGCGGGTCG
>JAYUAM010000667.1:0-1374 GCA_043741295.1 Acidimicrobiia bacterium | reverse complement strand
CACAGGCGACCGTCGTAGTAGGTGAACACGCGGTTCTGGTCGGGGTCACTGCCGGGTTGTCGGTCGTGGTCGTGGTCGTGGTCGTGGTCGTGGTCGTGGTGATTGGCTGCCGCGGTGCGCACCGTCAGGGTGTCGGCGAGGAAGTGCCGGTAGCGCGTGCCGTAGAGCAGACGCTTGCATCGGTGGATGCGGTCGTGGTCTTCGCAGAACAGGAAGTAACTGCCGTAGCTCGAGAACTTGGCGATGATCGCCTGCCCGTCGTCCAGCTCGACTCGGTACACCGCGTTGGTCGACACATGCGGACTGACCTCGACCACGCGCACGATCTGGCGGGGGTCGCCGTAGCGTCTCCACGCGGCGTGCAAGGTAGGCAGCAGCGACGCCGGTAGTGGCTGGCCATCCGTCATCGTCGCGACCTCCCGGCGCCGACGGTACCCGTCGCCGATGTCGCCGATGTCGCCGGTGTCGCCGGCGAGCTAGCGGAAGTTCTCGAAGTAGCGGCTGGGAGTCGGTCCACGCTGACCCTGGTACTTCGATCCGCTGGCGCCCGCGCCGTACGGCCGGTCGGCCGGCGTCGTCATCGCCAGGAAGCTGATCTGGCCGATCTTCATCCCCGGGTAGAGGGTGATCGGAAGGTTGGCGACGTTGGCCAGTTCGAGGGTCACGTGACCGTCGAACCCGGCGTCGATGAACCCGGCCGTCGAGTGGATGAGCAGCCCGAGGCGGCCGAGCGAGCTCTTGCCCTCGATGCGGGCGACGAGGTCGTCGGGCACCCCGACGCGCTCGAGTGTCGACCCGAGCACGAACTCGCCGGGGTGGAGCATGAACACGCCGTCGTCGGCGATCTCGACCAGCTCGGTGAGGTCGCGCATGTCGCGCTTCACGTCGATCACGCCGGCCGTATGATTGCGGAAGACCCGGAACAACCGGTCGAGCTTGACGTCGATCGACGACGGCTGGATGCACGCCTCGTCGAGCGGGTCGATCACGATCCGTGCGGCGGCGAGGGCCTCGCGGAGGGAGCGGTCGGACAGGATCACGGCGCCGAACCCTACCGGTTCGCGGTCGCCCGCCCGAGAACGCCGCGCTATCGTGAGGCGCTCCGCGGGTGTAGTTCAGCGGCAGAACATCAGCTTCCCAAGCTGAGAACGCGAGTTCGATTCTCGTCACCCGCTCTCGACATCTCCCCTGGTCAGAGGCCATGAAACTGGCCGATCGGACCGCTCGCTCACCTCAAGAGGTTGCCGTCGTGCCTACAGCGTGCCTATAACAGTGGGCACGGGAGGTCGATGCGTGACACGGCGACGTGAGTACGGCACGGTTCGCAAGCTGCCGAGCGGTCGTTGGCAGGCGCGGCGTTGGGAGCTCGGTCAG
>JAYUAM010000666.1:0-1375 GCA_043741295.1 Acidimicrobiia bacterium | reverse complement strand
CAGCCAGGAGCGCGCCGACCGCCACTTCGACTACCGGCAGGAAGCGGATAGGAGACCACGACACGCCGAGGGCGGCGGCGTCGGCCACCCAGCTCGGCCGCGCCAGCTTCGTCGCCCCGGCGACGAGCAACGCACCGCCAGCCACGACACCGGCAACAACTCCGGCGATCACAGGCGGGCGATCACAGGCGGGCGAAACGGCGGGCGGTCACAGCTCGGCGAACCCGCCGAGCTTGCCGCGGAAGAAGAGCAACGGGTTGGCGTCGCGCGCGTCGAGCGCGACGACCCGACCGATCACGAACCAATGGTCACCGGCGTCGACGACCTGCTCGATCGTGCAGTCGATCCACGCCAACACGCCGTCGAGGATCGGAGACCCCGACGGCGCCGGCCCCCAACCAAGGCCCTCGAAGCGCGCCGACTCGCTGCGAGCGAAGCGGAAGCACTGCTCGCCCTGGTCGTGGGCGAGGATGTTCACGCAGAACGATCCGGCCTGCTCGATCTCAGGCCAGCTCTGGGAGCCCTTGCCGGGCAGGAACCCGACGAGCGGCGGATCGAGCGACACCGACGTGAACGACCCGATCGTGAGGCCCACCGGCTCGTCCGGCCCGAGAGCCGTGACGATCGTGACGCCCGTCGGGAAGTGGCCAAGGACCTGACGAAAACGCGCGCTGTCGAACCCGGACATGGGGCCGGAGACTACTCAGACGGCGAGGTCGACGACCTGCTCCTCGGCGGCGGCGAACACCTCGATGCCCCAGCGGGCACCTTCGGCCCGGGCGCAGGCGACGAGGGCGTCGAGGGCGTCGTCGGTTCGGGTGGGATCGTGATGGAAGAGGGCGAGGCGCTTCACGCCGGCCTGACGGGCCACGGCGATGGCGTAGTCGATCGTGCAGTGGCCCCAGTCGGACTTCCGGGCGAACTCGGCCGGCAGGTACTGGGCGTCGTGGATCAGCAGGTCGACCCCTTCGCAGAGCGCGAGCGCAGAGTCGGCCACGTTGAAACCGCCGTCGGCCGGCTGCTGATGGTCAGGGAGATAGGCGACCGTGGCATCACCGACATCGACGCGGTAGCCGAACGTGCGGTCGGCATGCGGGATCTCGTCGGCCGTGATCGTGGCGCGCCCCGCCCGGAACGTGCCGGTGTCGGACCCGGAGAACTCCACTTGCGCGGCGAAGTCCCCGATCGGCACCGGGAAGTACGGCGGGCGGACGAAGGAGTCGAACGCGGCGGTGAGATCGTCGAACCGGTCGGGCTGGGGACCGTGCACGGCGAGGTGCGTGTCGCGATCGAGCAGCGGGGTGAAGAACGGCAGGCCCTGCACGTGGTCGAAGTGCAGGTGGCTCACAAGCGCGATGGCCCGCAATGGCGCGCC
>JAYUAM010000665.1:0-1377 GCA_043741295.1 Acidimicrobiia bacterium | reverse complement strand
ACCGCCTTCGGAACCCCACCTGATGACCGCGACATGACCCATCACACGACCGGTACATGACCGGCACGATCCGCCTCCGCCCCTGGCAGCGCGCCGCGCTCGAGAAGTTCCTGGCTTCCGAGTCGGGCGACTTCCTGGCCGTCGCCACACCAGGCGCAGGCAAGACCACGTTCGCCCTCACCTGCGCCCGCACGATCGTGGCCCAGCGCGCCTGCCGACTGGTCATCGTGGCGCCCACCGCACACCTGAAGCTGCAGTGGGCGGCCGCCGCCACCCGGTTCGGCATCCACCTCGACCACGAGTGGGCGCCGGGTGAGGGCCGTCTGCCGCCAGACATGCACGGCATCGTGACCACGTTCCAACAGGTCGCCACCGGCACCACGGCCAAGGCCCTCGCCACGTTGGCGGCGGACGCGTTCGTCGTGTTCGACGAGGTCCACCACGCCGGCGACGACAAGGCGTGGGGCACCTCGATCCGCACCGCCTTCGACCGCGCCCACCGCCGGCTCGGCATCTCGGGCACACCGTTCCGATCGGACACCCAGTCGATCCCGTTCGTGCGCTACGTGCTCGACGAAGCGGTGTCCGACTACGAGTACGGCTACGCCGACGCGCTGCGCGACGGCGCCGTCGTGCGACCGGTGTACTTCCCGCGCGTCGACGGGTTGATGGAATGGACGGCGCCCGACGGTTCGGTCGTGGCGGCCACGTTCCAGGACGGCCTGGCCTCGCAGCAGGCGGCGCAGCGGCTGCGCACCGCGTTGTCGTTGGAGGGCGACTGGATTCCGGAGGCGTTGCGCGCCGCCCACGAGCGCCTCGAGCGCATCCGGGTCGACCAGCCCGACGCCGCCGGCCTGGTGATCGCCACCGACCAGGAGCACGCCAGGGGCATCGCCCGCCTGATGCGCAACCGGCTCGGCACCGACGCCGACGTCGTCACCTCCGACGACCCCGACGCGTCGTCGCGCATCTCGGCGTTCACCCATTCGGCACGACCGTGGATCATCGCGGTGCGCATGGTGTCCGAGGGCGTCGACATCCCGCGGCTGCGCGTCGGCGTGTTCGCGACGACCACGGCGACCGAGCTGTTCTTCCGCCAGGCCGTCGGCCGGCTGGTGCGCTGGCAGGCTCCGGCGAGCGGCGCGCCGGCGAGCCAGAAGGCGTTCTTCTTCATCCCCGACGATCCCCGCCTGCGGCACCACGCGTTCCAGATCGCCGACCAGCGCCGCCACTGCCTCCGCAAGCCGTCCGACGACGAGGAGGTGGTCGACGGCATCGCGCTGTCGCCCGAAGACGCCGCGCCGCTCGACGGGCTCGGCGACCCCGAGCAGCTCAGCCTGTTCACCGTGATCTCCGCCGTCGCGACCGAGATCAACG
>JAYUAM010000664.1:0-1379 GCA_043741295.1 Acidimicrobiia bacterium | reverse complement strand
CAGCACCGACACGTTGCGAAGCCCCGAGATCGGCGCCGCGATCGTCACCGACGCCGGCCGCCCGATTCGGATCCGAGCCATCGACGGCCGCAGCCCGCGATGTTCGCTCGCCCTCGGCGGCTTCGGCGGCGGACCAGTCGGCCTCCAGCTCAGCGCGGCGGGCGTCGACCTGGGCCTCCTCGTCGGCCACGTCGCCGGCCTCGGGCGCGAGCCGTTCGATGCCGGCCTCGACCTCGTTCAGTTCGGTGCGCAGTCGGCTGGCATCGGCCTCCAGGTTCGCCACCACGCCGGTGTCCATCAGGCGACCGCGGTCGCGCTCCATGCCTCGGCGCCGTTCCGAGAGCACAGCGCTGAGACCGCGCGCGCGCTCGCGCAGCTGCTCGACGCGCACGAGCGAATCGCCGAGATCGAACCCGCCGAGCGCGGTGAGGCGCGCCTCGGTGGCCATCACGTCGGTGTCGAGCCTGGCGAGCTGGCCCTTCAGTTCGCCATCGCGCCCGCCGAGCGTGGCCCGCTCCCCCGCGAGTGTCTGCAGGCGGCTGCGCAATCCGGCGATCTCGCGCCCGGCGAGGAAAATCTGCAGCGTCGAGAGCTCGGTGACGAGATCGCCGTGGCGGCGCGCGGCGTCGGCCTGGCGTTCGAGCGGCCGGAGCTGGCGACGCACCTCTCGCAGCAAGTCCTGCACCCGCAGCAGGTTCGCCTCGGTGGCCTCGAGGCGACGCTCGGACTTCTCCTTGCGCTTGCGGTACTTGAGGACGCCGGCCGCTTCCTCGATGATGCCGCGGCGGTCCTCGGGCCGGGCATTGAGCACGGCATCGATCTGACCCTGGCTGACGATCACGTGCTGCTGGCGCCCGACGCCCGAGTCGGACAGCAGGTCCTGCACGTCGAGCAGGCGCACCGGCGAACCGTTGATCTGGTACTCGCTCTCGCCCGTGCGGAACAGCGTGCGGGTGATCGTGACCTCGGTGAACTCGATCGGCAGGATGCCGGCCGAGTTGTCGATCGTCAGGCTCACCTCGGCCCGCCCGAGCGCCGCCCGCTTGACCGTGCCGGCGAAGATCACGTCGTCCATCTTCTGGCTGCGCACCGCGCTCGGGGCCTGGGCACCGAGCACCCAGGCGATGGCATCGACGACGTTCGACTTGCCCGACCCGTTCGGGCCGACGACGACCGTGACGCCCGGTTCGAGCGTCATCGAGGTCGGGTCCGCGAAGGACTTGAACCCCTTGAGGGTGAGGTTGCGCAGGAACACGTCAGGTCGCCGTCAGAGAGCCACAGGAGCCAGGGCCGGAGCCCCGGAGAGAACCCGGCGAACTTAGCAGGGGTACCCACCGACCCGATCTGGCGTTGGTCCGGGAGGGGCGATCCGGCCCTCG
>JAYUAM010000663.1:0-1380 GCA_043741295.1 Acidimicrobiia bacterium | reverse complement strand
CCTTCACGTCGATCGCTGTTCCGTCAGCGGTGTGGCGCAGCGCGTTGGCGACCAGGTTGGCGATCGCCTGACGCAGATGGTCGCGTACACCGGAGACGAGGACGGGCTCGGCGGCATCCAGGCTCACCGGGCGGTTCGGATCGGCGGCAACCGCGTCGCTGCACGCGTCAGCGGCGAGGATGGCGAGGTCGACGGGCACGCGCTCGATGAGATGGGTCTGGTCGAGCCGGGCGAGTGTCAGCAGATCCTCGACGAGCACCTTCATGCGCGCCGACTCCTGCTCGATGCGCCGCATGATCACGGCGCGGTCGACGTGGTCGCTGTCGACCCCGAGGCGGTACAGCTCGGCGAAACCCTGGATCGACGTGAGGGGCGTGCGCAGTTCGTGCGAGGCGTCGGCGAGGAACTGGCGGAGCCGGTCCTCGGTTGCCTGGCGCTCCTTGAACGCCGTCTCGATCTCGCCGAGCATCGAGTTGAGGGCGAGGCCGAGCTGGCCGACCTCGCCGCGCCCCTCGCCCGGGCTCACACGCTGCGACAGGTCGCCGGCGGAGATCAGGCTCGCCGATTCGGCCATGTGCTCGAGCGGGCGCAGGCCATGACGCAGGATCAACCAGGAGCCCGTGGCGAGCAGCGCGAGCAGCGCAAGACCGGCAAACGTCTCGATGAGCAGCAGACCGCGCAGCGACTGCGAGATCGAGTTGGACGGGATGGCGACGAGTACCCGATAGCCGGCGTTGAAGGGCTCGGCGGTGAGCAGCACCCGCCACTGCCCCGAACCCGAGGTCGAGCCGGCGTTGAACGGCTTGTCGACCGGCACCGATGAACCGAGCTTCGGCGCCGCACCGGACAGCAACGGGATCGTCTGCACGATCTTGCCGCTCGCATCGCGCAGTTCGGCGTAGGTGCCCAGTTCGGCCTCACGGCCCGGGTCGAACGAACCGTTCGGGCCGTCCGACGTCCCGTCCGCGCCCGGCCGGGTTGCGCCGTTCCCGGTCGAGCCGGTCGCCCTTGTTGCGTGCCGCCCGGCGTCGGACAGCCCGTAGGC
The DNA here is from genome assembly GCA_043741295.1 of Acidimicrobiia bacterium. Taxonomy (GTDB): domain Bacteria; phylum Actinomycetota; class Acidimicrobiia; order Acidimicrobiales; family Ilumatobacteraceae; genus JAYUAM01. The sequence continues at coordinate 335 of JAYUAM010000663.1, read as the reverse complement.
CGCGGTCAGGGAGTGACCGACATTCGGGACGGTGGCCCGAAGGCCATCGTCGAGCCGGCGGTACTCGGCGCGCGACTGCACGCCGTAGGTCGCAACGCCGAATACGGCGAGACCGACCGTGAGCAGCGCAGCGAGGGCGGCGACGAGTCGGAGCCGCAGGCTCATGGACGGAGGTCTCCGGCGGCGCTCACGGGGCACCATGATGCCCGCGCGTCGTCAGCGTCGCTGATCGGCTCGGCCGGCCGGGGCCGGCGCACGATGGTGCCCGCGCTCATGTCGCATCGCCTACGTCGGCTTCACGGCCATCACGAGCGATGCCGCGTAGCCCGAGCCGT
>JAYUAM010000662.1:0-1381 GCA_043741295.1 Acidimicrobiia bacterium | reverse complement strand
CCCCCACGGCATGCTCGGTGGCGGCGTCTCGCGATGGTTCGGGTAGCGCGGCGCCGCCCATGCCGTCGGTGCCGTGCACGTCCTGCGCCGTGTCGAGGCCACGCAGGATCGGCTTCGGGCGGCCGGCGTAGACCGGTACGTCGGGCCGGCCCATCACGTCGCAGGTGACGATGGCGTTGCGCACGGCGAGCGGCAGCGGGACGTTGCCGGCGACGACGGTGATCGCGTCCACGGTCACGCCGGGCTCGGCGAGGGCGAGCATGAGGGCGACCGCGTCGTCGGACGCTGTATCGGTGTCGATAACGAGGCGCACCGTGGCGACGCTACCGGTGGAGGTCGGGGTCGTGCTGGCGGACGCGCGTGCGCACGGTGAACACGCTGTCGCCCGACAGCACGGCGGAGCGGGCAAACAGGCGGCCGTGCTCCCAGTTCGACAGACCCAGCTCGGGGCGGTCGAACGCGAACTGACCGTCGACCCAGCGGGTGAAGCCGTCACCGACGAACGGCGCGTCGACGGCGGTCCAGAACGCCGACTGCTCACCGGTGTCGTCGCTCACGAGCGAGGCGACGAGGCGCGGGCTGAGCCGGTTGAACAGCGACACGGCCTCGGCCACCGATGCGACCACGGCGAGCGAGAGCTCGGGGCTGTCCTCCCACTCCCATTCCTCGCCCAGCTCCTCGGTGTCGATGAGCTCGGCCTGCGGTTCGGCGACGTCGCCCGCCGGCCGACGAATCGTCACCGGGCGCTCGAACCACCCGGGTGGGACGAACGGCGCGGCGGCGGCCGTCGCGTGCAGCTTCGCCGCCACACCGCGACGGTCGGCGGCGCGCTCGAGCGCGGCGAGCACGACGGGCACGACGGTTGCGGCATGCGACTCGAGCACGCAGCAGACGTTCGTCGTGTTGCACACCTTGCGGTCGAGCGAGTGGTAGAGCACCGACGACAGCCGTGCGGGATCGACACCGACGCCGGCCACCATCCACGCGCCGCCCGTGCCGTGCAGGCTCACCGGCACGCCGGCCTGGCGCGCCACCGCGCCGAGCTGGGCGACCGCTTCGCCCGAACCGCGGGCGACGGCGAGCGCGAGATCGGGGTGGGAGAACAGCGCCCAGCCCGTGGCGCGGGACGGACTGTCGAGCAGCTGCACCGCGCCGGGCGGGAGACCGGCGTCGGCGAGGGCGGGGACCAGCGCACCGCGCGTGATGGCCCGTGCCGTCCCGAGGGCGTCCGAGCCGATCCGGAACACGACCGTGTTGCCGCTGCGCAGCACACCGGTGGCGTCGGCGAAGACGTTCGGGCGCCCTTCGAACACGAACCCCACGACGCCGAGCGGCGCACGCTCCTGCTCCACCGTCCATCCGGGGTGCTCTACCCGCTCGA
>JAYUAM010000661.1:0-1382 GCA_043741295.1 Acidimicrobiia bacterium | reverse complement strand
TGAGCATTCCGGTTGCCCTGCCCGAACTGGCTGCGGCCATCGAGGGGTTCCCGACGACTCCGTACCTGCTGACCGCCGGAGCCGACGGCCGGCCTCATGCCGTGTCCGTGGTGCCGGTCTGGCGCGACGCGACGCTCGTGTTGGGCGCCGGCCGGCGCACCGGCACGAACGTCACGGCCCAACCGGCGGTGAGCCTGCTGTGGCCGCCCGCCAAACCCGGTGACTACTCGCTCATCGTCGACGGCACCGCCATCGTGTCCGACGACGGGCTCACCGTCACGCCGACCAGCGCCGTGCTCCACCGGTCGGCGGCACAGGCGGGCGATCCCGCGGCGGCCGACGCCGGCGGCTGCGCTTCGGATTGCGTGCCCGTTCCTCTCGAAGGATGACCAGCCGATGAGCGACCGCACCGAGACCCGCACGGGCTGGCTCGCACCGAACGAGTTGGAGAGCGTGCGCGGTCAGGTACCACTCGTGTACGTCGATGCGGTACCGGTGCGCGTCGACGCCTACGGCGAGGTCGTCGAGATCGGGCTGCTGTTGCGGATGATGCCCGACGACACGATCAGTCGGGCGATCGTGTCGGGACGGGTGCTCTACGGCGAGCGCGTACGCGACGCCCTGCTCCGCCATCTGGAGAAGGATCTCGGACCGGTGGCCCTTCCCCGCCTTCCCCCCTCGCCGTCGCCGTTCACCGTCGTCGAGTACTTCCCCGATCCGACGATCACGGGGTTCCACGATCCCCGGCATCACGCGGTGTCGCTCGCCTTCGTCGTGCCGGTCGACGGCGACTGCCAACCCTCGCAACAGTCGCTCGACCTGGCGTGGCTCACCCCGGACGAGGCGCTGAACGCGGCCACGCATCGCGACATGACCGCCGGGCACGATCGCGTGCTGCGCCTCGCCCTCGCCCACTGCGGCGTGCTCGGCTGAGCCGCCCGCGTGCCCGTTGACCCCGCCGCTCGGGCCGGGCGCGGGTAGCCTTTTCCCATGGCTGTCGAGCTGATCTACGCGTTCCGCGTCATGCGGTTGCCGTTGCTCGACGCCGACGGCGTCACCATCGGCCGGTTGATGGACGTCGTCATCGTGCCCGGCTCGGGTCGCGGCGCTCCGCCACGCGTCGTCGGCTTCGTCGCCCAGAGCCAGCGGCGGCGCATCTTCGTCAACGCCGCGCGGGTCGCCTCGCTCGACCCCGACGGTGCGCGCCTGCGGTCGTGGGACCTCGACCTCAACCCGTTCAAGGTCAAGCCGGGCGAGCTGCTCGTCGGCGCCGACATCATCGACCGCAAGGTCGGCGAAGACTCGGTGAGCGACGTCGCGCTGATCCCGACGCCCGATCGGGCGAACAGCTGGGACGTCGCCAAGGTGCGGCTCGGTCGCCG
>JAYUAM010000660.1:0-8371 GCA_043741295.1 Acidimicrobiia bacterium | reverse complement strand
CCGGTAGATCTCCCGTCGGACCTCGAGGTCGTCCACGCCGCCAGTATGCCCGACACCACACGCGCCCGTCCCCGACGACGGCCGTCGGCATGGTGCGTAAGCTGGGACGATGCAGGAGGAGCCCAGGTCGGGGGCCGGGCCGGGGGCGACCGCTCTCACCCGGACCGAGGCGCGCTGGTTCCTGCTGCGCTACGGCGGACCGCTCGCGCTCGTGCCGTCGTTGCTGCAGCCGTTCGTGATCCTGCTGGCCGCCGTCGCGCTCGCCGCGGCGATCCGCCAACCGTGGCCGTTGCTGCTGCCGGTCGTCGGTCTCGCTATCCCGGTGTGGCTTCACCGCGACAGCAGCGCGGTCGTCGACGAACAGGACGAGCCGGAGCTGCATGCGTTCGTCGGCGAGATCGCGCGCGCCCTCGGAAGTCGCCCGCCCGACCGCGTCGTGCTCGACCCGAGCCCGAATGCAGGGTTCCGGCGCAGCCGCGCCACGCGCCGCACCGAGCTTCGGCTCGGCATCCCGCTGCTCGTCGGGCTCGATGACGACGCCCTTGCCGCCGTCATCGCCCACGAGCTCGCCCATGGGCTGCAGGGTCGTCAAGGGTTCGGCGATGCCGACCTCGTCGCCCGCCTGGTGCAGGCACGCAGACGGGTGACGAGCTCGATGGCGGCCGGCCGTCGACGCCCGATGACCCGCTCGTACGACCGTCTCGCTCGCTTCCTCGCTGCGACCCAGCCGCTCGCCCGGGCGATGGAGACCGATGCCGACCGGGCGGCCATCGCCGTCGTCGGCCCCGCGGCGATGGAAGCCGCTCTCCGTTCGAGCGACCGGGTCGATGCCGCGCTGGCGTTGTACCAGGGGTTCGTCGTCAATCCGCTCGTGGCCGGCGGCGCACGACCGCGCTCGATGCTCGAGGGCTTCACCCGCTGGATCGGCCATGCCGACACCCGCATCCTCGATCGACTCGCCGGTTGGCACGACGCCGACGCCGACACCGAGCACGACGACCACCCCCTCGACCGCGACCGCACGACGCCTGGCCACCACGACCACCACGCTCCCGACGACGTCGAGCCCCACGCGCATGACGAACTCGACGGCGAGCCCCACGACGACGGGGACCACGGTGACGAGCGGACGGGCACGACCCTGCCCCGGCCCGGCGACGTGGAACAGGCCGTCGCCCGTCACCCCTCCACCCACGGCGGCGACGCGAGCGCGGTCCGGCTCCACGACGTGCGCCACGCCGAGCAGTTGCTCGCCGCCACACTGCTCGGGCGCCAGCGCGACCTCGAGGTCGTCGGCGGACCGAACGCCGGCGACGACTCGGCCATCGTTGCGTGGCGGGCCGGCGCCACGCGTCTGCGCTTACGCCTGTTGAAGGTCGGCAAGCGCGGTCGTCGGCCACCAGCGCTGGCCGACGTGGCCGCTCAGCTCACGGCCGAGGGCGCCGTGCCCGACGAGTCGTCGCAGCTCATCACGCTCCTCGTCGCGCTCTCGGTGGCCTTCGCCGTCGAACTCGCCGACCGTGGCTGGCTCGGACCGTTGCCCGGAACCTCCACGCTCATCTCGCCGGCCGACACCTTCGACGACGCCATCGAGCTGGCCATGCAGGCGATCGAGGACCACGCCGGGCTCGCCCCGTTGGCCGACGCGCTGCGCGCCGGACGACCGCGGCTCAGCTCGACGAACTGACCAGGCTTCCGAGCGACAACGCGTCAGCGGGCGCCGACGGCTTCGTCGGCCTGGGGTTCCCAGCCGGCGAGGTCGGCGAGACGCTTGTCGTTCGAGAACATCTGCACGATCGGGAGGTTGAGTCCGACGCGCCGTTGCAGGCGGCGGACCTCGAGCTCCTCGTTCCACAGCACGAGCGTGACGACCACGCCGCTCTCGCCGGCACGTGCCGTACGGCCCGAGCGGTGCAGGTAGTCGGCGGCGTTCTCCGGCGGGTCGTAGTGCACGACGATGCCGATGTCGTCGATGTCGAGCCCACGCGCCGCGACGTCGGTGGCTACGAGCAGCTGCACCGTGCCGTCGGCGAACTCCTTGATCGTGCGCTCGCGTTGGCGCTGCACGAGATCGCCGTGGATCGGCGCGGCGTTCACGCCTTCCTTCTTGACGTCGATGGCCAGCCGGTCGGCGCCGCGCTTCGACTTCACGAAGGCGAGGATGCGCGGGTGGCTCCGGGCGATAGCGGCGAGCACCTTGGCCTTGTCCATCTCGTGCACGAGCAGGAAGCGGTGCTGCATCTCCTCGACCGTCACCGTGTCGGACGGGACCTCGTGACGGACCGGGTCGTGGAGGTCACGGCGCACGATGTGGTCGACTGCGCCGTCGAGCGTGGCGGAGAACAGGAGCACCTGACGCGTGTCGGGAACGTGGCGGAGCAGCCATTCGACCTGGGGAAGGAACCCCATGTCGACCATGCGGTCGGCCTCGTCGAGCACCACCATCGACACATCGGCGAGGGAGCACTCCTTGCGGTCGACGAGGTCGATGAGCCGACCGGGGGTGGCGACGACGACGTCGGCCCCTTTGGTGAGTTGGGCGATCTGACGTTCCATCTTCGCCCCGCCGTAGATCGACATCACGACCTTGCCGACGGAAGCGCCGAGCGGCTCGAGCACGTCGGACACCTGGAGCGCCAGCTCACGGGTCGGTACGAGGATGAGCGCGCGGGGGCGGCCCGGCGCGGCCGTGGGAGTGCGGGCGAGCACCGGGAGCCCGAAGGCCAGGGTCTTACCCGAGCCGGTCTTGGCCTTGCCACAGACATCGCGCCCGGCGAGGGCGTCGGGGATGGTGAGCTCTTGAACTGGGAATGGCTGTGCGATCCCCTCGGCAGCCAGTGCGGCTACGAGCTCCGGGGGAACGCCCAGCTCTGCGAACGTCGTCGTCATGAGATTGGGGGTCGAGCGGGCGACCCTCGGGTCGGTTGGCTCTCCGCTAAGGCTAGCGGGGTCGGGCGCCGGCAGCACTGATGGGGCCCTCGGCCGGCACCCGGTCCGCAGCGCCAGCACCACCGAGGTAGCTGCTCTCCAGCAACTGCCGGTTGGCGCGAAGGTGTGATGCGGCGCCATCGAGCACGAGGTCACCATGGCTGAGGACGTAGGCCCGGTCAGCCACCTCCAGCGCGAGGTCGACGTGCTGCTCGACCAGCAGCACACCGACACCGGTGTCGATGGCGATCTGACGGAGCACCGGGAGGAGCCGCTCGACGATGATGGGCGCCAGGCCGAGGCTCATCTCGTCGACCATCAACAGCTTTGGCTTCGTGGTCAGCGCACGCGCCACGGCCAGCATCTGTTGCTCGCCTCCGGACAGCAGGCCGGCCTTGCGATCCAACAACGCTTCGAGCGCCGGGAAGTAGCCGAGGGTCTTCGTCAACCCGTGGTTCCCCTCGGGCGATGCGATGCGGAGGTTCTCCTTCACCGTCAGTTGGAAGAACAGGCTGCGATCCTCGGGCACATGAGCGAGGCCACCGCGCGCCACAAGGTGGGGGCGACGGCCTTTGACGGACTTCCCGATCACCTTGATGTCACCGTTCAGGATCGGGATCAGGGCCGACGCCGTGAGGAGCGAGGTCGTCTTCCCTGAGCCGTTGGGCCCGAGGAGCACGACCACTTCGCCTTCGTCCACGTGCAGGTTCACTCCGCGCACGACGGCGACGCCGTGTAGCCACTCGACATGTCGATCACCTCGAGCAACGTCATGTCGGCCGCTCTCGATCGCCGAGGCGGCCATCGACCGCCTCATCGCTGCGACTCCCTTTGCCAAGGTAGGCATCGACGACGAGCTGGTTCGTCTTGATCTCGGCCGGAGTGCCCTCCGCGAGCTTCTCGCCGAACTCGATCACGTAGACGTAGTCGCAGATGTTGAGCACCAGGCCCATGTCGTGATCGACCAGGAGGATGCTGACGCCGGTGTCGGTGATGTCCCGCAGATGCCGGCCGAGCTGCGCGCTCTCCTGTGAGTCGAGGCCCGCCGCCGGCTCGTCCATGCACACCAGCTTGGGTTTCGCCGCCAACGCTCGATCGACCGACACCAGCTCGCGCTGGCCCTGGCTGATCTCACTCGGCATCCGTTGGGCGAGGTCGCGAATCCCCAGTACGTCGAGGGCGAAGTCCACCGCTTCGGTCGACCTGTGCCTACAGGGAGCGACGACGTCGAGCAGGAAGCCGGAGACGCTCGGTCGATCGGCGGCGACCTGGAGGTTCTCCTCGATCGTGAGATCGTCGAACAGTTCGAGCGACTGCCACGTGCGCCCGAGACCCAGCCGAGCACGCTTGTGCGGCGGCAGCCCACCGATCTCGCGACCTTCGAAGAGGATCGTGCCTGTGGTTCGAACGAAGCCCGTGATGCCATCGATGAACGACGTCTTGCCCGCTCCGTTCGGACCGATGAGCCCGACCAGCGCCCCCTCCGGCACCGCGATCTCGGCGTCGCGCACCGCCCGCAGGCCACCGAACGCCACCGACATCGCATGGGTCGCCAACAGGGCCATCAGGCACGCACCGGGTCGAGTTCGATGGGAGCCGGAGCCTTACGGGACTTCCGCCTCGCCACCTCGGCGCGAGCGCGGAATGCGCCGGCGATGCCCTCAGGGTTCTTGACGGCGGTGACGATCAACAACACGCCGCCGATGAACACCTCCCAGGTGCCGAACGATCCGATGAGCTTGCCGGTCGCGAAGAACGCGACACCGGACGAGGCCACCAGGCCGGCGGTGGCCGCGCCGCTGACACTGGTGATCCCACCCAGGTACGCCACGGCGAGGGCAGCGAGCGACGCCACCGTGCCGTAGGACGCGTCCGAGACACTGCCGAACCGATAAGCGATCAGGCATCCGCCGATGCCGGCGATGAAGGACGACAGCGCGAACACCAGCAACTTGCCGCGCCCGACATCGATCCCGATGGCGCTGGCGGCACGCTCGTTCGAACGAATGGCCAACATCTGCCGGCCGGTGGCACTGCGCCGGATGTTGCCGACGGCCAACGCAAGGATCACCAACACCGCGACCAGAGCGATGCCGAAGATCGGCCGCGACGACTTGCTGCCGAGCACCAACGCCAGGTCCCAGCCGCCCAACTTGGGGTGCGGGATCTTGGCTCCACCGGTGGAGGCATCACCCACGAACTTCGGGTTCTTGAAGATGAACTCGGAGATGGCGACACCACCGGCAACGGTGACGATGGCCAGATTGGTCCCTCGGACTCGCAGCGCCGGGTAGCCCAGCACGATCCCGAAGAGCATGGCGAGGCCGGCGGCGAGCAGCGGGGCGATCGGAAACGGGATGTGCCACTGCGACGACAGCTTCGACAGCGCGAACCCGGCGATGCCGGCGAACGCCAGCTGCGCCAACGACGTCTGCCCACCGAACCCGGTGAGCACCACGAGCGACAGAGCGAGGACTGCGGCGATCACCGTGGTCATGATCGCTCCCCGCCACAGCGGCCCGAGGAACAGCAGTCCGACGACGCCAAGGCGACAGCGACCCCGACGCTGATCTTCGTCATCCTGGCCGGAGGCACCGCCGGCAGCTTCCATCCGGCGACTGCGCCGCGGTCGGGGAGCCGCTCGCCGAGCACCACCATGGCCACGATGATCACGAGGAAGGGCAACCCCTCGCGAGCCCCGTACTTCGGGAACCAGCTCACGTCGCCCTGCACCTTGGTGAACGACGATTGCACGAGCCCGATGGCCAGGCCGGCCCCGATGGTCGGCCAGATGCTGCGGAGCTGGCCGAGCAGGGCCGCACCGAGGGCCGGGATGAAGAACCCGAACGTGAACACGCCCGAGGAGAGCTGGATCATCGGCGACGCGAGAATGGCGACCAACGCACCGACGACCGACGCCAACCCGAAGCTGAGCCCGGCCAGGAACTCGGGCGAGAACCGCAGCACGCAAGAAAGCCCGCACCCCACGCACCCGACTGCGCGGCCTGGTTGCCGCGTACGTCGAGGTGGTCGACAGCAACCGCAACCTCATACCTCTTCGTGACGGCCAGCGGATCGAACGTCGATCGTATCGGTCATGCTCTGCGTCTGGCCGATCGCTCGGCGCGGCCCATCGCCAAACTACTCGCAGCGCGACGCGGGGAGACCGACGAGGATCCTGCTGTCGCACTGACATGGGCTTACGGGCTCATCGGAGCCCTCCAGTTCGTCACGCACTGGTGGCTGCGCGATGACGTCGTCGGCCCAGACGAACTCGTCGAGCACATGACCGAGTTGCTCTGGTCGGGCGTCGGCGGCGGCCGGGCCCGCTGACCGGCTCCGGCGTGCTCGGCGGAAAACGGCGACACGGTCCGCCCCGGGGCGGACCGTGTCGTTCGACTACATGGGTGGACGGCCGTCCTTACCGACGGCCCAACGAGTCAGATGGCTTTGACGTTGCGGGCCTGCTCGCCCTTCTCGCCCGCCACGACCTCGAACTCCACACGCTGGCCCTCGGCCAGCGAGCGGAACCCCTGCATCTGCACCGCGCTGTGGTGGACGAACACGTCCGTACCACCGTCGCGAGCGATGAAGCCGAAGCCCTTCTCGTTGCTAAACCACTTCACGGTTCCGGTCGGCATGACCAGACCCCTTTCCTGCCCGATGCTCCGGGCCCTTGCTGGGTTGGTTCTGCTAACCCACCCACTTTCGTAGAGGAACTGTAGTGGGTCGCCGCGGTTTGCGTTCGCAAAGAGGTTGGACCACGGCGGGTCGGAGGTTGGCCGTGAAATCGCCGGTCCCGTACCGTGCCGGCCTGCCGTGTCCGAGCCCGAGCCCGAGCCACCACCGAGGCGACCTCTCTCCAAGCGCCATGTCGAACGGCTGATCGCCGCCTACGACGAGGATCCCGAGCGCGCCCTCACCGAGGCTCTTCGGGTCGTGCTCTGCCACCCCGACCTCGGCTTCGATGGGCTCGTCGCGCGGGCGGGGCTGCCGCCCCAGCGCGCGGCGCGCTTGCGGGCGCGACGGGTGGATGCCCTCGACGAACTGGCTCGTGAGCTGAACGAGTCGCGCACGCTGCCGGGGCCCGCCCCGTAGGATCACCTGCCGTGCCGGTCAAGTACCTCGGCTCGAAGCGGCGGCTGGTCCCGGTCCTCGTCGAGATCGCCCACGTCGTCGGCGCCGCGAGCGCCCTCGACCTTTTCACCGGCTCGACCCGCGTCGCCACCGCCTGGCGGCGAGCCGGGCTGACCGTGACGGCCGTCGACCGACTCGCGTTCGCCCACGGCATGGCCCGCGCCTACGTCGCCACCGCGCTCACGCCGCGCCGTCGGGCCACGCTCGCCCGGTCGATCGACGCGCTCAACGCCACGGCCGGGATCGACGGCTACGTGACCGAGATGTACTGCCGCCAGGCGCGCTACCTGACGCCTGCGAACGGGATGCGCGTGGACGCCATCCGGTCCGCCATCGCCGAGCGTCACGCGGGCACCTGGCAGGAGCCGGTGCTTCTCGCGGCACTCGTCGAGGCGGCCGACCGCGTCGACTCGACGACCGGCCTGCAGATGGCGTATCTCAAGGCGTGGGCCCCGCGGGCCGGTCGGCCGCTCGTCCTGCGGATGCCGGAGATCCCGGACGGCCCCGTCGGGCGGGCGATGCTCGGCGACGCCATTGAAGTCGCCGGGCGCGTGGGGCCCGTCGACCTCGCCTACCTCGATCCGCCCTACAACCAGCACCGCTACGAGACCAACTACCACCTTTGGGAGACCATCTGGCGGGGCGACGCGCCCGAGACCTACGGCGTCGCCCGCAAGCCAGTCGCCGTTCGCGAACCGACCAGCCGGAGCGCGTTCAACGAGCGCGGCCGGCTTCCCGGGGCGCTGCGCGCGTGCCTCGACCGGGTCGACGCCCGGGTCGTGGTGGTCTCGTGCTCGAACGAGGGCTGGCTCGGGGTCGAGGAGGTGCGCGCCCTCTGCGTCGGCCGCGGCCCCGTGCGCGTGCTCGCCTTCGATTCCGCGCGCTACGTCGGGGCGCGCATCGGCATCCACAGCCCGGCGGGCGCGAAGGTGGGGGTCGTCTCGCATCTGCGCAACACCGAGTACCTCGTGCTGGCCGGCCGGCTCGGCCGGGGCCAAACGGCGGCGCTCGCCCGACTTGCGCCTCCCCCCGGTCCCGGCGCGTAGAGTGCTGCGGGTTCACGCCAAGGGGGAGCAACTCCATGCAGATCTCGGTCACCGTCAACGGGATGAAGCACCAGGACGAGGTGGAGCCGCGCACGTTGCTGGTCCACTACGTGCGTGAGGCGTTGGGTCTCACGGGTACCAACATCGGGTGTGACACGAGTTCGTGTGGGGCGTGCACGTTGCATGTCGATGGGGAGAGCGTGAAGAGCTGCACGATGTTGGCGGTGCAGGCTGATGGGTCGTCGATTTTGACGATCGAG
>JAYUAM010000659.1:0-1385 GCA_043741295.1 Acidimicrobiia bacterium | reverse complement strand
GCGCCGACACCGCGGCGACCGGCGGGCGAGACGAAGGTGGCTGTCAGCGCCGCCTGAACGCGCCGGTCGTACCGCCCGTCTCAGGCGCTCGTCACTCGTGCGCCGTCGTGGTCGATGCGCAGGAGCTTCGTGTGCCCGTCGCCGGGAAGTGTGGCGGCGATCGCCGGCGCCTGGTCGACGGCGCACAGGGCGGCGATCGTCGGCCCGGAGCCCGATAGCCACGCGCACCACGCGCCGGCGTCGAGGGCGGCCTCGAGCGCCCGACGCGATGGGCCCGCGTGGGCGAGCCGTACGTCCTGGTGCAGGCGGTCCTGGGTGGCGGTGCGCAACGCGTCGACGTCGCCGGTGGCCAGCGCGGCGACGAGCAGCGCCACCCGCCCGACGTTGAACACGGCGTCGGCCCGGTCGACGGAGCCGGCGAGCCTGCCGCGCGACTCGTCGGTCGCCGTCGTGGACCCCGGCACCCAGGCCACGACGGCGGGATCGAACGCCAGCGGGATCCGCACCGCCCGTCCCCCGGCGGTCGCCACGACACCGCCGAGCAAAGAGGCCGCGACGTTGTCGGCGTGCCCTTCCAGCGAGGTCGCCTCGGCGAGGATCTCGGCGGCGGCGGCGTCCATCGAGAACCGCTCCCCCTGCCGGTCCGCCCGTTGAGCGTGGGCGGCCACGAGTCCGGCGATGCGGGCGGCGCCCGAGAACCCGAGCCCGCGCCCCATCGGGATGGGCGACCGCACCCACAGCTGACCCTCGCCGCCGGCGAGTCGGAAGGCGACCGATGCCGGATGATGCTCGTCGACCACTCGGGCACCCTCCGGGGCGCCGTCGACGGTGCCGGCCTCGAGCACGAGCGAGAGGGCGAGACCGAGGGCGTCGAATCCGGGTCCGAGATTGGCCGACGAGGCAGGAACGGTGATGATCACGATACGAACGGTCGATGGTGTCCGAGCGGCCGGGTGTGCGAGCGGCCAACGTGTCCGAGTGGCCAAGGTGTCCGAGGCAGACGGTCGCGCCGGGTCGAACGGTCAGGCTTCGGTGGCCGCGGTGAGGTTGAGGGTCGGCGAGAGAGCGGCCTGCGATTCGCGCACCAGCCCATCGAGCGCGTTGGATGCGGAGCCGTTGTCGATCGCGTCGGCGGCCACCGCGATCCCGGTCGGGAGGTCGGGCACGCGGCCGGCAACCAGCAGCGCGGCACCGGCGTTGAGCACGACGATGTCGCGGTGCGGCCCGTGATCGCCACCGAGCACGCGCCGGGCATGGTCGGCGTTCACCGCCGGTGAACCGCCGACGAGCTCCTCGGGGATCGCGGGAGCGAGACCGAGCTCGACCGGATCGACCGTGAACGTGCGCACGGCGCCGTCACGCAGCTCGATGACCGTCGACGGCCC
>JAYUAM010000658.1:0-1387 GCA_043741295.1 Acidimicrobiia bacterium | reverse complement strand
GGACGCCGGCCGCTTCCGGCGATGGCCGAGCGCGCGCTGGTCGCCGAGGTTGCCCGCGGATGCGGCGGCTACTTCGCCCCGGTCGCGGCGACCCCCGGCTTCGCCGAGGCCGCACGCCGGCTGCTGCGCGAGCTCCGTCAGGAGGACGTCGCTCCTTCGGACGTCGCGGCTCACGCAGCTGGCAGCACGGAGTCGGTGGCCAAAGCCGACGACCTCGCCGGTCTGTACGAGCGCTACTCCGCTGCTCGCGTTGACACCTACGACGGCATCGACGCGCTGTCTGTGGCCGACCCCGGCCGCTTTGACGGGGCGACCCTCCTGGTAGTCGGCGTCTGGCGCCTGAGCGCGGCGGCACGCCGGTTGCTCGCGACGATCGCCCAGCGGGCCCCCGTCGTCGTGTTCCTCCCGACCGTGGCACCCGATGTCGACGACGCGCACCGGGAGCTTCGCGAGTGGCTCGACGCCACGGGCGCCGCGACCGAGACCCTGTCGCAGCGGGAGGGGGCCTCGGCCCTCGCCGCGGTCCAGGCGCGGCTGTTCGCACCCGATGGGCCGATCGCCGACGACGGCACCGTCATGCTGGTCTCGGCGCCCGACCCGCCGGCCGAGGTTCGCGAGGTCGCCCGCACGTGCCTGGCGTGGGCGGGTCAGGGCATTCCGTTCCGCCAGATGGTGGTCGCGTACCGGCAGGCCGAGGTATACCGGCCGATCATCGAGGCGACGTTCGCCGAGGCCGGTATCCCCGTCTACCTGGACGACGGCCCGTCGCTCGCGGAGCGCCCGCTTGGTCGGCGAGTGTTGGCGCTGCTCGATCTGATCGAGTCGCCGCTTCGCCGCCGCGACGTGATCGGCTTCCTGTCCGACGGGTCCATGCCGAGCAAGACGCGGGAGCGGTTCGACGGCGCGCCGGTGGGCCGGTGGGACTCGCTGTCGCGCCGCGCGGGGGTTGTGGCCGGCGCGGAGCAGTGGCGTTCGCGGCTGACCGCGCTGCGCGAGCGCGAGCAGCGTGCGGCCGACGACGACCCGTCCAAGGAGTGGTTGCAGTCTCGGATCGAGGGGTGCGACTCGCTCATCGCGTTCGTGCAGGAGCTGGCCGACCGCTTTGCCCGTCGCCCCGAGCGCGCCACCTGGTCTCAGTGCCTGGACTACCTGCGCGAGATCCTGGTGGACTACGTCCGCGACGCGGCCGCCGTGGTGGGCTACCTCGATTCGCTCGCCCAGCTCGACGCGCTGCTGCCCCCGGTCGAGTTCAGCCGGTTCCTGGTCGTGGTGCGGGCCGAGGTGCAGGCGCTCAAGGCCGGCGACCTGGACGAGGGCAACCAGGGCGCGTTCGGCCGGCGCGGCGTCAACGTGCTGGACGTCAACCAGCTTCGCAACCTGCGCTTCC
>JAYUAM010000657.1:0-3615 GCA_043741295.1 Acidimicrobiia bacterium | reverse complement strand
TTGTCCGGCTCGTCGAGCAGCAGCACGTCGTGGTCGCCGCGCAGCAGCAGTTCGAGGGCGATGCGCTTCTGCTCGCCGCCCGAGAACGTGGCCATGCGTCGTTCGCCGATCGTGTCGAGGCCGTCGCCCACGGCCCGCTGCACCGACGCGTCCCAACGGGCCTCCTCCTCGTACCCGCCGGCCTCGCCCCAGTCGCTGATGCGGGACGCGTAGCGAGTGGCGGCGTCCGTGTCGGTCGGGTCGGCGAGCATCGTGTGCTCGGCGTCGGCCAGCCGGCGGGCGGCAGTGCCGAACCGCGCCGGCGCGAGGGCGATGCACAGGTCGCGCACCGTCGTCTCGTCTCGGATCGAGCCGACGAGCTGGCGCATGATGCCGAGCCGACCGTCGATCGAGATCGTGCCCTCCTGCGCCGCCTCGCCGGCCGCCGCGGCGTCGCCCGAGATGAGGCGCACGAGCGTCGTCTTCCCGACGCCGTTGGCGCCCACGAGCCCGACCTTGGCCCCCTCGTTCACGTGGAACGACACGTCCTCGAACAGGGTCGCGCCACCCGGGCGCGCCCAGGCCAACCGGTTGACGGTGATCGATCCCACGGTCGGGAGCCTATGGGGCGCCCTGGGCCAAGTCCTTGGAGAAACGGGTCGGGCCGGCCGCCGGGTCGTGACGCCGGCCGAAGATCGTCTCGACGGGCGGGACGTCGGGCGTTGTAGCATGCAACCTCCTGTTCGGAGGAGTACCCAAGTGGCCGAAGGGGACGGTTTGCTAAACCGTTAGGGGGTGCAAGCCCCGCGAGGGTTCAAATCCCTCCTCCTCCGCTGGTCGGCACGTGCCTCATCCGCCACTCATGTGTGCGGGTTTGGTACGTGCCGCATTGCGTTTTCATGACGCCCGGAGTAGACAAGACGGTGACAACCCAGCTCTGACCAGCTCCCCGGTGGCTCGCGCCGCCTCGGAGCCTGGCCAAAGGTGGGGGGCCACCACCCAACGCAGCGCGGTGTGCCTCCCCAATCGTCGTCGCCCTCGCCGGTTCACCCGGCCTCGTCGATGGCGTGAAAGGACCCCGGCGCCATGCGCTACGACAACCTGCCCGACTACACGGTCCGGCCCGGCCGGACGCGCGACCAGCGCCTGAAACCCGAGCCTTCCTTCGGGAAGTTGATGGGCGGGCTGCTCGGTACGTTCGTCGTCCTCGGCGTCGTTCTCCACGCCTTCGTCGGCAGTGGACGTGGTGACGGCAGCAGGGTCGCCGTCAAGGAAGGGCTGCCCGGAGGCGTGGTCCCGGTGCTCGAGCTCGTCGACCCGACCCCGACCACGCTGGCTACCGTCGTTGCCACGGAGCCGTCGGTCGCCACGGTGACCGAGGTGGCCGGCACCCTGCCGCCCATGGTGGCGCCGACCGACCCGCCCGCCACGCTCGCCCCCGCCGTTGCCAAGGTCATCGCAAAACCGACCACGGCCAAGCCGGCGCCCGCGCCCGCCACGACCACCAAGCCGAAGGCGTCGACGTCGAGCGCGCCGAAGGCGACTGCGCCGGCGACGACCACCGCGCCCAAGCCGGCAACGACGAAGCCGAAGCCGGCGACCACGGCACCGAGGCCGGCCGCCACGCCGGCCCCGGCCCCGGCGCCCGCCCCGGTCACGACCACGAAGCCGAAGGCCACGACCGCTCCCGCCCCGCCACCGACCGCCGCCCAGGGCACGCCGGCGCAGGTGAAGGCGATGATCGAACAGCAGTGGCCGGCCGATTCGCTCGACCACGCGCTCGCCATCGCCTGGCGCGAGTCGAGATACCGGCCCGAGGTGTTCAACGGCTCGTGCTGCTACGGCGTGTTCCAGATCAACGCGTCGTCGCATCGGGCGCGGCTGCTGGCCCACGGTTGGACGACGCAGGATCTCTACGACCCGCAGGTGAACATCACCATCGCCCTCGAGATCTTCAACGAGCAGGGCTGGGGTCCCTGGGGCGGCTAGCTCGCTCGGCGACTCGGTGGTGCTGGGCGGATGTGACGTGACGCGCAGGGTGTCGTGAAGGGCACGCTGGCGCTCGACGCGTTGGCGCGCGCTGGCGTCGAGCACGAGGTGCTCACCTACGAGATCGACCCCGCGCTCACCGAGCTCGGCTACGGACGGGCCGCCGCCGCCGCGCTGGGGCAGGACGCGACGAGCGTGTTCAAGACGCTCGTGGCGATGGTGGACGGCAAGCCGGTGGTCGCCGTCGTGCCCGTGACGACGAGCGTGTCGCTCAAGGCGCTGGCCGTCGCCGCTGGTGGCAAGCGCGCCGAGATGGCCGAGCCGTCCGTGGCCGAACGGCTCACCGGCTACGTCGTCGGCGGCATCAGCCCGCTCGGCCAGCGCAAGCCGTTGCCGACGGTGATCGACGAGTCGGTCGTGCTGCTCGAGCGCATGTACGTGAGCGGCGGCCGGCGAGGGTTGGAGATCGGCCTCGCCCCCGACGACCTCGTGCGCCTCACCGATGCCGTCGTCGCCGCCATCGCCGTCGAGTAGCGCGCTGGTCGTAGGCCGGTGCCTTGGTCGGTCGGCCGGTCGATGCGGGCGGTGGCGCGTGCAAGGCTGCGCGACATGCGACTGGGAGGGATGTTCGATCGTGCCCGTCCGCCCGAGGAGCTCGTGCCCTTCGCGCTCACCATCGAGGCGATGGGGCTCGACGAGCTATGGGTTGTGGAGGACTGCTTCTGGGCCGGCGGGCTCACGTCGGCGGCCGCCGCGCTCGCCGTCACGAGCCGGCTCACGGTCGGGCTCGGCATCGCGCCCGCACCGCTGCGCAACGTCGCAGTGACGGCGATGGAGTGCGCCAACCTCGCCCGCATCGCACCCGGCCGGTTCGTCGTCGGTATCGGTCACGGGGTGAAGGTTTGGATGGAGCAGGTCGGCGAGCGCGTCGAGTCGCCACTCACGTTGCTCGACGAGACGGTGTCGGCGTTGCGCTCGCTACTGCACGGTCACACGGTGACGATGGATGGTCGCTACGTGAAGCTGCGCGACGTCACCCTCGTGCACGCGCCCGATGTCGTGCCGTCCGTCTTCACCGGCGTGGTACGGCCCCTCTCGTTGGAGCTGTCGGGGCGGGTCGCGGACGGAACGATCCTGTGCGAAGGGACCACGCCGGCCTCGGTTGCGGCGAGCCTCGCCCACATCGAACGCGGTTCGGTGGCGGCCGCCGTCGGTGACGCGAGTGGTCGGGTGGCCCCGCCGGCGCGCCACGCGATCGTGGTGTTCGCCCATCTGGCCGTGCGCGACGATCCGGCCGAAGCCCGCGCCGCCGTGGGCCCGGCGATCGAGGACGCGGCCGGATTTCAGGGCGTGCCAGTGGCCGACGACCTCGCGCTGTGGGGCACGGCCGCCCAGGTCGCTGCGGGCGTCGCGCGGTTCGCCGAGGCCGGCGTCGACTCGCTCGTGCTGCGGCCCGTCGGCGCCGATCCCGAGGGCCAGATGCGGCAGGTGGTCGACGCGTGACGGAGCCCGTCCGGGCGGTAACCGGGTTTCCCGCCCTCAGCACCAGGCTCTACACTGTCCCAGCCCAGCGCTGGTAGCTCAATGGATAGAGCTTTTGACTACGGATCAAAAGGTTGGGGGTTCGAGTCCCTCCCAGCGCGCTGA
>JAYUAM010000656.1:0-1391 GCA_043741295.1 Acidimicrobiia bacterium | reverse complement strand
GCATGCCGGCGTGGTGCACGCCGACACCGTTGCGGATCAGGCGGTCGAGCGTCTCGCCGAACCCGCGCGCCATCTTGATGCCGCTCATCGCCGCGGCGATCGCTTCGCGTTGTGGCCGCGTCGTGACGGCGAGGCTTACGAGTGCCTGGGCGCGCTCGATCGCCGTGGCCTGCGTGGCGTGCACGATGTACACGGGGCTCAGCCCATCACGCACGGCGTCCTGCACCGTCTCGGAGATCGGCGTGAGGCGCCACTGGTGGTAGAGCGGTGTCGGGCGGTCGACGGAGAGCACCTCGGTGACGGTGCGGCCCGAGCGCTCCTGCAGGTCGGTGCTGATCGCCGTCATGTCGCCGAGCGTTGCCGATGCCAGGAGGAACTGGCAGCCGGTGAGTTCGAGCAACGGCACCTGCCACGCCCAGCCGCGCTCGCGGTCGCCGTAGTAGTGGAACTCGTCGAGGCAGGCGAAGCCGAACTCGCTCGCCGTCCCGGTGGAGAGGGCGTGGTTGGCGAAGACCTCGGCGGTGCACACGAGCACGGGCGCGTCGGCGTTGATCGCTGCGTCACCGGTGGCGAGCCCCACGGTGTGGGCACCGAGCAGGTCGACGAGATCGAAGAACTTCTCGGCCACCAGCGCCTTGATCGGCGCCGTCCACACGGCGCGCCGGCCGGCGTTGAGGGCGAGGGCCACGCCGGCCACCGCGACGAGGCTCTTGCCGGAACCGGTGGGCGTGGCGAGCACCACGTGGTCGCCGGTGGCGAGCGCGAGCGCCGCCTCCTCCTGGTGCGGGTAGAGCGGCCGCCCCCCGTCGGCCGCCCACGTGGTGAACGCGTCGATGACGTCGATCGGGTCGGAGCCGACAGGTGGAAGACGATCGGCGAGCGCGGCCATGAGTCGCCCAGTCTCGCGGGTACGGCTCGTGGCCGTGGGATCGACGCCTGCCCGACCGACCGGCTGTGGCACGATCGAGCGATGGCGCTACGTGCACGGCGATCCGTCTCGCTTCCGCTCGACCTGGCCGAGCGATCGACGCACTGACCCACTCGCGCTATCCGGCGCACGAGCGCCCCACAGCTCGTGTCCGGCGGTCAACCGCTCTGGCCGGGCGTCTCCTCGTCTGGGGTCGGCGGGCAGGCGAAGGCCGTCGTGATGCCGGTCGGGAAGTCGATCGCGAACGTGTTGTCGGCGAAGCAGTTGCCGGTGCCGGCGGCGTCGTACAGGAGGTCGCCGGCGAGGCCGCCGCCGCGCGGGTCGGGATGCAGACTGTTGCCAGTCGCGGTGTTGTCGACGACGCGGCTATCGAGCGAAGGACCGAAGCCGAACGGGTTCGTGACGAGACCGATGCCGACGGTGTCGTTGCCCGTCACGTGGTTCTCGAGGATCAGGGTGTCAT
>JAYUAM010000655.1:0-1394 GCA_043741295.1 Acidimicrobiia bacterium | reverse complement strand
CCGAAGAAGGCGGGCGAGGAGTTCTCCGAAGACCTCGACGCCGGCAAGGTGCTGCGGTGGACCGTCGATGGGCAGACGTTGAAGGACGGCGACGAGGTACCGAAGGGCAAGGAGGTCGCCTACGTGCTGTCGTCGGGCCCCGAGCCGCGCAAACGTCCGAGCCTGTTGAACATGACCCTCGATCACGCCAAGGCGAGGCTCGACGAGCTTCAACTCGTGATCGACCCGCAGCCCGAGGAGTACTCGGACACCGTTGCCGCTGGTCTCGTCATCCGGGCGACGCCGCCCGTCGGGGAGGCCGTGCCCCGCGGCGGACCGGTGCAGGTCGTCATCTCGCGGGGCCCGCAGCTCTTCCCGGTGCCCGACCTGTCGGGCAAGACCGCCGAGGAGGCGAACGCCGCGCTCCAGGCCGTCGGTCTCAGCGGCCGCATCGCCGCCGGAAGTGCCCTTGGTGGCAAGGTCTCTGGCCAGTCGGAACCATCCGGCAAACAGGTCCCGCACACCACCATCATCGAAGTCACGCTCTCCTGAGCGTGACTCGTCGGCCCGGTCACGCTCGCCTGAGCGTGACTCGTCGGCCGGGTCACGCTCGCCTGAGTGTTGTTTCGACGGGGCGCGCCCGCCTCGCTAGCGTTGCGCCAACCTGACGGCTGGGCCATGGAGAGGGCACGCACATGGGAGCACTAGACGGTCGGGTCGCGGTCATCACCGGAGCCGGTCGCGGCATCGGGCGCGAGCACGCGCTGCTCTTCGCCGCCGAGGGCGCCCACGTCGTCGTCAACGACATGGGCGGCACGAACGACGGGTCCGGCAACGACGCCGCGCCCGCCCAGCAGGTGGTCGACGAGATCGAGGCGATGGGCGGCCGGGCGGTGGCCAACTACGACAACGTTGCCGATTGGGAGGGCGCACAGCGGCTCGTGAACTGTGCCGTCGAGGCGTTCGGCGATCTCGACATCCTCGTCAACAACGCCGGCATCCTGCGTGACCGCGTGCTCGTCAACATGACCGAGGACGAGTGGGACTCGGTCATCGCCGTCCACCTCAAGGGTCATTTCGCGCCGACGCGCTGGGCGGCGGCCTACTGGCGCGAGCAGTCCAAGGCCGGCAGCACCCGTCCCCGGCACGTCGTGCACACGTCGTCGACGTCCGGGCTCTTCGCCAACCCGGGGCAGACGAACTACGGCGCGGCGAAGTCGGCCATCGCCACGTTCAGCCAGATCTGTGCCAAGGAGCTGACGCGGTACAACGTGAGCTCGAACTGCATCGCCCCGGCGGCACGCACGCGACTCACGCTGGCCACGCCGGGGTTACCCGAGGTGATGGAAGCGCGCGAGGGCGCGTTCGACGAGTGGGATCCCGCGAACGTCAGCCCGCTCGTGGCCTACCTCGCG
>JAYUAM010000654.1:0-3627 GCA_043741295.1 Acidimicrobiia bacterium | reverse complement strand
GCGGTGCCGACCGCCGGAGCGGTCTGATGGCGGCCGGCGACGAAGATGGCGATGAGCATCATCCCGATCGCCCCGATGCCGACGATCGCCGCGAGTGGCCGTTGGCCCTTCAACGACTCGATGCGCAGGCTCTCGGCGCGGTCGACACCCAAGAGCATGATGACGAACAGGAACATGACCACGATGGCGCCGGCGTACACGATCACCTGCACGACGGCCAGGAACTGAGCGTCCTGGGCGATGAACAGCACGGCCACCCCGAACAGGGTGAGCACCAGGCTCAGCGCACAGTGCACCGGATGGCTGCGCACGACGACACCGATGGCGCCCGCAAGCACCATGGCACTGGCGACGACGAAGACGAATCCCTCCATCATCTCGTGCTCGCTTCGCTCGCCTGCCGTACTCGCCGGCGCCGCTTCGCTTCGCCACTCGCCGAAGCTCGAGTGCTCACTCTCGTGCTCGCTCCGCTCGCCTGCCGTGCTCGCCGGCTCCGCTCCGCTTCGCCGCTCGCCGACACTCGAGCGCTCATCGCGCGCCGCCTTCGATCGTGCTCGCTCCGCTCGCCGAGCTGTCCTCGTCGGCGTCGAGGTCGTCGTCGTCCTTGCTGTCCTCGGCGGCGCGCACGCCGTAGCCGAGCTCGCCCGACCAGCCGATCACACCGCGGAAGTCGGCGTCGCCGCCGGGCGCGGTGGCGCGCATCCAGCCCGAGGTGTGCTGGTCCTCACCCGGGCGCCAGTCCTCCCACGGCAGGTGACGCGGCTTGCCGTCGTCGTCGACGAGCAGCTCCTCTTTCGTGTACACGGCGTCCTTGCGGTTCGTGAACGAGAACTCGAACAGCTTCGTCTCGGTGATCGCCTCGGTCGGGCACGCCTCGACGCACAGGTCGCAGTGGATGCAACGCAGGTAGTTGATCTCGTACACGTAGCCGTAGCGCTCGCCGGGCGACACCGGATGATCGGGCGGGTTGTCGAGACCGCGCACGTAGATGCACTTCGCCGGGCACACGCCGGCGCACAGCTCGCACCCGATGCACTTCTCCATGCCGTCCTCGTAGCGGTTGAGGACGTGACGGCCGTGCAGGCGTTCGGGCTTGTCGACCTTCTCGTCGCGCTCGGGGCTGTTCCCCCGCGCGATCTCGCGGCCACCCGAGTACTGCCGCGTGACCCGCACGCCGCCGAGCTTGCGGCTCTGGCGCGCCGTGATCTTGAAACCCCCGAGATACCCCATTTCAATACACCGATCCTTGTGTGGCCCGCCGGTCGGCGGCCACCTTGAACGCGCGGGTGAGCAGCGCGTAGCCGATGGTCAGCACCGCGAGCGCCGCGAACGACGCGCCGACGATGCCGATGCGGCTCCATCCGCGGTCGCGCGCGACCTTGATCGTGGTGAGCAGCAGCAGCCACCCGAACGACAGGGGGATGAGCACCTTCCACCCCAGGTTCATCAGCTGGTCGTACCGGAACCGGGGCAGCGTGGCCCGGAACCACACGTACATGTAGAGGAACAGGAACAGCTTCAGGAAGAACCAGACGATTCCCCACCACGGCGCGCCCGGCAGGTTGTGGAGCCGCTGGAACGGCGGCTGCGGGCCACCGAGGAAGAGCGTCACGATGATCGCCGACATCGTCACGGTGTTCATGAACTCGGCGAGGAAGAACAGCGCGAAGCGCAGCGCGGCATACTCGGTGTTGAACCCACCGACCAGCTCCTGCTCGGCCTCAACGAGGTCGAACGGTGGCCGGTTGAGCTCGGCGGTGGCGGCGATCACGAACACGACGAACGGTACGAGGACCGTAGTGACGATGTTCCACTGGCCGATCCAGCTCTGCGCGGACACGATGCCGGTGGTGGTGAGCGTGCCGGCAATGAGCACGACGGCGGCCACGCTCATGCCGAGGGCCGCCTCGTAGCTCACCATCTGGGCCGATGCCCGCACGGAGCCGAGCAGCGGGTACTTCGAGCCCGACGACCAGCCGGCGAGCATGATGCCGTACACCGCGATCGAGGAGAGGGCGAGCACGAGCAGGATGCCGATGGGCGGGTCGGCGAGCTGAAAGAGGGTCCAGTGCCCGAAGACGGAGAGCTGGCCCGGATGCGCCTTGTTGCTGAAATCGCCGCCGATCGGGATCACCGAGAACACCAGGAACGCCGGCACGAGCGAGAGGTAGGGCGCGAGCTTGAACACGAAGCGGTCGGCCCGCTCGGGGATCAGGTCCTCCTTGAAGAACAGCTTGATCCCGTCGGCCAGCGTCTGGAGCAGCCCGAACGGGCCGGCCTTGTTCGGCCCGATGCGGTTCTGCATGCCCGAGATCACCTTGCGCTCGAACCACACCATGAGCATCACGGCGATCATCAGGAACACGAACGTGAGCACGACCTTGAGGAGCACGACGAGCACCGCCGCCAGCCCCACATGCCCCGCCAACAGCGGATCCGCGGCGAACATCACAGCGATTCCACCTTGAGGTCGGTTACGGGGGCGGCGGAATCGATCAGTTCGGCGACGGTGCCGTCGGGCTGGTTGAACGGGACGAAGGCGACGCCCCGCGGCAGCGATTCGTCGTGCGCCACCGTCATCGTGAGTGACGTGCGGGTCGAGGTGACCTTCACCTGCTTGCCGTCGCCGGCACCGAGGCGGTCGGCGTCGTGGGGGTGGAGGTGGAGCAGCCCGCCCGGCGCCAGGTGCGCTAGCGACGGCGACCGACGCACGAGCTGGCCGGCGTCGTAGAGCTTGCGGGCAGCCACCAGGCGGAAGTCGTACGAGCTGCCCGACGGCGCTGCTGCCGCGCTCGGCGCCACCTCGTGGCCATGGCCGAGGTCGAGGAGCACGCCGTCACGATGGGTCGCCAGCGCATCGGCGGTGACGGGCGCGAAGGCGTCCACGGTGACCGCCAGCTCGTGCGTGACGCCATCGAGCGCGGTGAAGCCGAGATCGTGGCCGAGGCGTTCGGCGAGCTCGACGGCGATCATCCAGTCGGGCCGCGCCAGTCCCGCGGACACCTTCTGGCTGAGCCGGGTGACACGCCCTTCCAGGTTCGTGGTGGTCCCCGCCCGCTCGCCGGTAGTGGCGGCGGCGAGCACGATGTCGGCGTGGGCCGCCGACTCGGTGAGGAACGTGTCGACCGCGATGATCGACCCGGCGCCGGCGAGCGCGCGGCGGGCGAGCGAGCGGTCGGGCAGATCGGCCAGCGGGTCGGCGCCGAGAAGCACGAGGCAGCCGATCTTGCCGGCGGCGGCCGCCTCGCAGATCGCGGTGGCATCCATGCCCGACTCGCCGGTGTGCGGACGCAGCCCGGCGGCGAGCGCGCCGAGCACATTGCCGCGCCGGGCCACCGGAAGGAACCGGATGCCGGGCACCGCTGTCTGCAGCGCGGCGATGGCGTCGAGTGTCGGCTGGGCCGACTCGGCCAGGTTCGCCCGACCGACGATGGCCACGACGTTGCCCTTGCCGAGCTGCTCGCTCTCGTCGACAACGAGCTGGCGCACGACGTTGGCCTGCTCTCCCGGGCGGTAGTGCACGGTGCGGTAGGCGAGCGCGCTCACGCTCGTGTCGCGCGCCGACACCTCGAGCACGCGCGTCTTGCGCTTGTCGGCGGCGTCCTTCACCCGCAGGAAGAGCACGGG
>JAYUAM010000653.1:0-1397 GCA_043741295.1 Acidimicrobiia bacterium | reverse complement strand
TCATCGACGGCGTTGGCGAGCGGCGGGCCGATGTCCGGATCGAGAACGGGACGATCACCGAGGTCGGGCCCTCGTTGACCGGCGACGACACGCTCGATGCGTCGGGCTGCGTCGTAGCGCCCGGCTTCGTCGATCTCCACACGCACCTGCGCGAGCCGGGACGCGAGGACGCCGAGACGATCGAGACGGGCTCGCGTGCGGCTGCGCTCGGCGGGTTCACCGCAGTCGTGGCCATGCCGAACACCGATCCGCCGCACGACTCGCTGGCCGTCGTCGAGCAGGTGCGCCGGGCCGGCATCGCCGCCGGCCTCTGCGAGGTCGCCCCCTCGGGCTGCATCACGATCGGCCGCGCCGGTGAGCAGCTCGCCCCGATGGCCGAGCTGGCCGGTGCCGGCGTGCGACTGTTCACCGACGACGGCAACGGCGTGCAGGACCCGCTCGTGATGCGCCGGGCGATGGAGTACGCCAAAGGGCTCGGCGTCACCCTCGCCCAGCACTGCGAGGTCAGCCGGCTGACGCAGGGCGCTGTGATGCACGAAGGCTCGTGCTGCTCGCGCCTCGGTCTGCCCGGCTGGCCGTCGATCGCCGAGGAGCTGATGGTGTTCCGCGACATCGAGCTGTGCCGCATCACCGGTTGCCGGCTGCACCTGCTCCACCTCTCGACGGCCCGCAGCGTCGAGCTGGTGCGCGCCGCCAAGGCCGACGGTCTGCCGGTCACGGCCGAGGCCTGCCCGCACCACTTCACGCTCACCGATGAAGCGCTCGCCGGGTACGACCCGGTGTACAAGGTGAACCCGCCGTTGCGCACACCGGCCGACATCGCCGCCCTGAAGGCGGGCCTGGCCGACGGCACGATCGACGCTATCGCCACCGACCACGCGCCGCACCCGCCCGAGGCGAAGGAGCAGCCGCTCGACCAGGCGCCGCCCGGCATGCTCGGGCTGGAGACCGCGCTGCCGCTCGCCCTCGGCGAGCTCGGGCTCGACGTGGCGCAGGTGATCGGCCTGCTGTCGTGGCGACCGGCGGCGATCGCCGGTCTCGATGCCCGCCACGGCGGTCCGATCGCGCCCGGCCGCCCGGCGAACCTCGCCATCTTCGACCCCGACCTGAGCTGGACGGTGACGCCGGCGAAGCTCGCGTCGAAGAGCCGGAACACGCCGTACGCCGGTCGTACCGTGCGGGGCAGGGTGCGCCACACGATCTTCGACGGCACGGTCGTCGTGCGCGATGGGGCGGCCCAACGATGAGCCTGGTGATGAATGAACATGCAGAGAAGCGAGTGATCATGCAAGGATGGCGGCCATGACCCTACAGGCGGCGCTGCTCGTGCTGGCCGACGGGACGACGTTCGAGGGCGAGGCGATCGGGGCGACCTCGACGAACGGTCTCACGAGTGG
>JAYUAM010000652.1:0-3631 GCA_043741295.1 Acidimicrobiia bacterium | reverse complement strand
TGTCGGCCGCGTTCCCCGCAAAGTTCCGCAAGCTGATCGGCGCCTGAACGATGGTGCTGAAGAAGGGCTACAAGCAACTGGTGGCCGAGGCCACAGAGAAGATCCGCACGCTCTCGCTCGACGAGGCGAAGGCCAAGCTCGGTGATGACGATGTCGTGTTCGTCGATCTGCGCGATCCGCGAGAGCTCGAGCGTGAGGGCATGGTGCCCGGTGCGTTCGCGGCCACGCGGGGCATGCTCGAGTTCTGGGTCGATCCGGAGAGCCCGTACTACAAGGACATCTTCGGCAGCGGCAAGGAGTTCGTCCTCTACTGCGGCGGCGGATGGCGTTCGGCGCTGGCTGCGGTGACGATGCAGGAGATGGGCTTCGATCGCGTCGCCCACGTCGACGGTGGCTTCGCGGCGTGGAAGGCCGCCGGCCTTCCCGTCGTCGAGAAGCCGAGCCGACCGCTCAAGGCCTGAGCGACGTGCCGACATCGCCTGCGCAGCGTTGGGCCGATGCACTGGCTGCGTGGGCGATCCCCGACGAGATCCTGGCGCAGGCGCCCGAGGATCCGTGGGTGCATCCGCCGGCGATGTTCAAGGCGAACCCGGCATCCGACCCAACCGACACGCCGTCGCACCGCATGGCCCGCGCCTCGCTACGTCTCTCGTGCGAGGCCTCGTCGCCGGACGCGGCGGACGCGAGCACGAGACAGGGGAGCGTGCTGGATGTCGGGGTCGGCGGCGGGCGGTCGTGCCTGCCGCTCGTGCCGCTGGCCACCGAGCTCGCCGGGGTCGATGAGCAGGCGGCGATGCTCGAGCTGTTCGCGGCGGCGTGCGGCGACGCCGGTGTGCCCTGCCACACCTACCTCGGCCGGTGGCCTGATGTCGCCGCGAACGTCCCGGTCGCCGACGTCGTCGCCTGCCATCACGTGGCCTACAACGTGGCCGCCATCGAGCCGTTCCTCCGGGCGCTCACCGACCATGCCCGGCGGCTGGTCGTCGTCGAACTGCCGGCCGAGCATCCGACGGCGTGGATGAACCCGCTGTGGGAGCGCTTCTGGGGGCTGGCCCGCCCGAGCGAACCGTCGGCCGGACTGTTCGTCGAGGTCGTGAGATCGCTCGGCTGGTTGCCCGACGTCGCGTGGTCGGAGCGGGCGCCGCGCAACGCCGTCGCCCTGCATTCGCCCGACTTCGTGGCCTTCTGTCGGCGGCGTCTGTGTCTGCCGGCCGATCGCGATCCCGAGGTGGCAGCGGCCCTGGCCGACATCGCGACGCCTGCGGTGCATCTCGTCGCCGCCGTGTCCTGGCACCCGACCTGACTCGTCAGCGCGACCAGCTGAGCCTGATCGAGTCGTCGCCGGGATACGGTCGACGCATGATCGACCTGCCGGTTGCCGATCCGTGGTTCGTCGTGGCGAGCGTGGGTGACGGCGTCACGCACGTCACCGAGCCGCACGTGCACCCGCTGCTGCGTTGCAACGTCTGGCACGTGCGTGGGCGCACACGCGACCTCGTCGTCGACACGTCGCTCGGGCTGCGGCCGATGCGCCACCTCGTCGAGCACACGCTCGGCCATGAGCTGCTCGCTGTCGCCACCCACGTGCACGGCGATCACGTCGGCGGCATGTACGAGTTCGATGCCCGGGCGATCCACTCGTCCGAGGCGGCCGAGCTGGCCGAACCAGGACTCGTCACGGTCGATACCTCGCACTACGGATCGAGCGTGCTCGGGCCGTACATCGCGGCCGGCTACGACGTGCCCGAGCTCCTGGTCGACGCTGTGCCGGCCGGTGGCCTCGAACCCGTTCTCGAACGCCGAGCGGCGCCTGCCACCACCGTGCTCGAAGATGGCGACGTGATCGACCTTGGCGACCGGGCGTTCGAGGTGCTCCACCTTCCCGGTCACTCGCCGGGCAGCATCGGCCTGTGGGAGCCCGCGACAGGCGTGCTGTTCTCCGGCGACGCGATCTATGACGGTCCCCTGCTGGACGAGCTCGACGGTTGCGACATCCCCGCCTACATCGAGACCATGCACCGGTTGCGCGAACTCCCCGTCACCGTCGTCCACGGCGGCCACGAACCTAGCTTCGGCCGGGAGCGACTGGTCGAGTTGTGCGACGCCTACCTCACCTCGAGGGACGGCAACGCCGGATTCGAGCGGTTCAAGCGGCTGGCCGCGATCGATGCCGTGCAACCCCCGTGACTTCGAGGGCATCGACGGGCTGCGCGTCGTGGCGATCGCGCATCCCGACGACGACACCTGACGCGCGCACGGTGCGCTACGACAGGGGTCGTCCGGTCGACCGATTGCTGCGGCGTGGGCGAGACTGACCGCATGAACGGGATCCGGTGCATGCTCATGCGGGGCGGCACCTCGAAGGGCGCCTACTTCCTGCGAGACGACCTCCCCGTCGATCCGGCGGATCGAGACGCGCTGCTGTTGCAGATCATGGGCTCGCCCGACGCCCGCCAGATCGACGGCATCGGCGGAGCGCACCCGCTGACCTCGAAGATCGCGGTCGTCAGCCGGGCCTTCGCGACAGCGGGTCAAGGCACGGCCGATGTCGACTACCTGTTCCTGCAGACCGGGGTCGACGAGGCGTTCGTCACCGACAAGCAGAACTGCGGCAACATCCTGGCCGGCGTCGCCCCCTTCGCCGTCGAGCGCGGGCTGGTGGCCGTGGATCGCCAGGCGACGTCGGCCACCGTCCGCATTCGGATGACGAACACCGATTCGATCGCCACCGCCACCTTCCCGGTGCGCGACGGCGTGCCGGTCTACGCCGGCGACACGGCGATCGCCGGAGTGCCGGGCACGGGGTCGGTGATCCAGCTCGACTTCGAGGACACGGCCGGGTCGAGCTGCGGTGCGCTGCTCCCCACCGGCAACCTCGTCGACATCGTGCGCGCGGTGCCAGTCACGTGCATCGACAACGGGATGCCGGTCGTCGTGATGGCGGCCAGCGACGTCGGGATCACCGGCTACGAGTCGCCGGCCGAGCTCGAGGCCAACACCTCGCTACGGGCGACGATCGAGGCGATCCGGCTGGAGGTGGGACCGATGATGAACCTCGGCGATGTCGCCAAGGCGACGGTGCCGAAGCTCACGATGGTGGCGCCTCCGCGCAACGGCGGTTCGCTCTGCACGCGGACGTTCATCCCGCATCGCTGCCACGATGCCATCGGCGTGCTCGGCGCGGTGTCGGTGGCCACGGCGGCGCTCCTGCCCGGCACGCCGGCGGCGAAGATGCTCGGCGCCGACGTCGGCCGGGCCGGCGCAGCCACGGTGCTCGTCGTCGAACACCCGACCGGCACGTTCGACGCCGCGATCGAGATCGACCTCTCGGGCGACGCGCCGGTCGTGCATCGTTCCGGAATCATCCGCACCGCCCGCAAGCTGTTCGACGGCACCGTCTTTGCGAGGGAGTACTGACATGACGACGAGTCCCACCGACCCGTCGGGCGCGCCCGAGCTGCCCACCATCCCGCCGCCGCACCCGGACCCGCACACACCGCGATTGTTCACGCCGCCACCGCTGGCCTGCGACGCCCACTGCCACATCTTCGGCCCCGGCGATCGATTCCCCTACTCCGCCGACCGCACCTACACCCCGCCCGACTCGGGCATCGACAGGTTCGAGGCGTTG
>JAYUAM010000651.1:0-8444 GCA_043741295.1 Acidimicrobiia bacterium | reverse complement strand
CCGGCACGTGGGAGTCTCCCGTGTTCAACACGGGGTCGACCGGGGTGTTCGGCACGCTCTCATGGCACGCCACCCTTCCCGCCGGAACGTCCGTGACCTTCCAAATCGCCAGTGCGGCGACCATCGCCGGACCCTGGAACTATGTCGGTCCGGACGACACGGCCGCGACCAACTACTCCACGTCTCCGGGAGCGATTCCGTTTTCGTTCGATGGGCTGTGCTGTGTCCGCATTCTGGCGACGTTGACGCCCTCTGGGTCGCTGAAACCAACGTTGGACGATGTCACCGCCGCCTACAACCTGGTTCGCCTGGCCCACACCGCGGGCGTTCCCGGCTCAGTCTCGTTCAATGCCGCCGCGGGCATTTCGACTACCGCCTACCTGGTGAGGGTAAAGACCTCCACGCCGACGTTGGCCGGTAGCACCGCCACCTTGACGGAACTCGGCACCAGCACCAATCTCAGCAATCTCACCTCGGCCACGGCCCAATTCGAGTACCCGGCTGTCAGCCAGATCGTGATCACCACAGGGACCGTCACGACCAGCGTGGGCCCCACCACCACCCTCGATGCAACGACGACCCGGTCGATCGTGATGGTGGCCCAACCAGCCGTCGCTGGGGTGACATCGGTCGTACGGTCCCGCCTGGTGCTCGACGTCGGTGTGGCGGGCGGATCTCCGCTCATCGACGTTGACCTCGATCTGAAGGTCGTGGCATGAGTTCGTCCAGGGCGGCCCGACGCCGCAGGACCGGGATCGGCGCGGCCTCCAAGGTGCGCTGGTCCGTGGGTGAGGAGGTGGACGAAGAACAGTTTGACTACTCCCGCTTCGAGGAGAGTTTCACCGAGCAGATCGAGCAGGACGACGAACCAGTCGACGAAGGTGACGAATACGAGAATCGCGTCGACTACCGGGAGTTTCGGCGTACGGGCATCACCGCTGGTCTCTTCGTAGCCAGCGCACGGCTGGGCATCTTCTACCTGTTGACGACGCTGCAGGGGTCGATCGTCACTGTCCGGTACGCGCTCGACATCTTCCCGTACCCGGTCGTGTTGACCGACCGCCTGCATTTCTCTGCTCTGGTATCACGGTCCACGCTCCTCGCATCGGTCTTTATGCTCGCGGTACTTATCGTCGTCGTGTTTCGACAGACACGACGGAACCAAACGGTGGTCGGCTGCTTCATGGGTGTGGTTGGCTGCGCGGAAATGCTGGTGGTCGACGTGATCCGACACCTCCTCGACCCGCCCGCCGTCGTGTACGACACGGTGCTCTGGACCCTGTGGCCACTGTCGTTGTCTTGCGTGGTGATCGCCCTCGCGCGACGCCCGAATGACAACGGTGGCACCACACAAGCAACGGACCGTCAAGAAGCGCGTCAGGCCGGACCCGACTCTCAACTGACTGCGTTTCAGGCCGACGAGAGGGTGGCGGCATCAGATCGTACCCCACCTCGGCCGCCCTCTTCAGGAGAACACCCGTGAACTCATTACCTGCTCGCCGTCGGATCAGCCGACGCACCGCGATCGCTACGGTGGCGCTGATGTCGATCGCTGCCCCGGCCGGAGCCAGCATCATCATACAGAACTTCATCGTCGGTAACGTCACCGGTAAGGCCGCCTGCTTCGTGAAGGTCCCCGGTCAGGACTCCGTCAACTACGGCACGGCCGGAGCACTCGCTGGTGCCGGCCCGTACGTCAAGACCGACCCCGCCCCGGTCCTCGCCGCTGGCGGCGTGAACCTGATCAACGAAACCCTCGACATCCGTGGTTTCGCTGGTGACCGCACCAAGTACACCGACGTGATCCGTTACCGCAACAACTGCACCGTGCCCATGACGGTCCGTCTTGTCGCCGAGGCTGACCCGGCAGGCAACGTTGTCACCTCAGCCGGTTGGAACGACATGGTCGTGCGGGCGTTCGTTTCCAAGGTTGCGGCCCCGGCCCTGCCCGCGTCGATCGCGTCCACCGCCCTTGAGACCGATGCGGTCAACTGGGATCAGCAGTTCTCGATCAGTTCCGCCGGCGCGGTCACGGCTTCGGGGTCGGCTCAAACGGTCGCGGCCGGAGCGGAGCTTGAAGGAGCGTTCAGCGTGGATGTCACCCTCGGGTCGACTGCCACCCGCACATTCCGTTACACCGCCACCGCCACCGCTTAATCGGCATAGCGACACCACCACAGCAAACCTGGGCGGGTTCAAAGGGCGACGGCTGCAGTTGAGGTCGTGGGTTCCACTGGTCGGAGCGTGATGGCGGGCATGATGCCGGCTGTCTACACACGAGCCGACCAGTGGAGTGTCCATCATGCCAGCAGAACCGTTGCGCCTGTTTGAACGCGAGGAGATTCGTGCCGGGATCGAACGCGACGGACCGCTCGTGGTGATCGCCGGGCGGCTCGTCGGCATCGGTGCACGGTGAGCGAGTACTCCGTCACCGGTGGTGATTTGGGCCGCGCCAGGGCGGCTGGTCGGGCGTCGAGAGCGCCAAGGGTGCGGCGATCACCGTCTCGACCGCGTCGTTCACCCTGTCCTCCACGGCGCCGATCACCTCGCTCCCGGCCGTCGTCGGGGCACGATCTCGGGCTTCACGCTCGGCCAGTCGCTCACGTTTCGCCTCGACTCCACATCCGACACCGCTCTCACAGGGTCGCCGACGATCGTCACCAGCAGCGTCTCGATGGCCGTCTCGGTGACCGTGCCCGCTTCCACCACCGACGCACAGCATCTTCGTCATCGATTCCGCGTCCACGTTCGCGGCGGCGACGATAACATCGTGATCCCTCCGACGCTGGTGACGTTGCAGATGAAGGACACCAACGCGAACGGCAAGGTCGACCAGGTCGTCGCGACGTTCGACGACACGCTGGCCCCGTACTCGGCGGGCGTGTCCTCGTGGGCGCTCGCGAACGTCCCTTCCGCCGGATCGCTCGCGTCGGTCACGGTGAACGGCGCCGGGGCAACGCTCACGCTCGCCGAGGGCGCGGGCGCGGCCTACACCGCCGTCGGGACGTTCACCATCGGCTTGAGCCCGAACTCGGCCGGCGTACGCGACATCTACGACCACCTCGCGTCGTTCGCGCCGACCGCCCCAACGGACCTCGCGGCCCCGGCACCACTGTCTTTGACCATGAAGGACAGCAACGCGAACGGACGCATCGATCAGGTGACGATGACCTTCAGCGATGCCCTCGCCACGTACCTCGCGCCAACCACGGTGTGGACTCTGGAGAACGTTCCGTCGGCGGGCTCGCTCGCCTCGGTTGCGGTCGCCACGCCGTCGGTCACGTTGACCATCGCCGAGGGAGCGGGCGCTGTGGACACGACGCGGTGGTAAATGCCGAAGCACGCACGACTCCATTCAAGTCGCCGGTGATCTCACACGTCAGGGAAGGGTCGGTGCGCTTGCGCCGGCTGCTCGGGATCGGCGAACACTCTGAGACCACCGTACGGGGCAAGGCGGCGCCCGGTGACCGTGTGGCGGTACTGTCGCCGCCAGGCGTTGGCGTGAGCCGACGGGTCCCTGGGTACGAACATCCACTCGGCACTATCCTGGAACGAATGATCCAGGAATCGTCGAGCTCGGGCGACTGATGCGCATCTCCGAGATCGAGGTTCGTCGCTATCGGTTCCCGCTCGAGCCGCCGCTCAACGCGGCGTGGGATCCGGTGCCGCGAACCGAGCAGTGGGCGTCGATCGTCAGCGTGCACACCGACGCCGGGATCTCCGGGCACGCGTCGGGCGATCACCTGCCGGACGCACCCGAGCTCGCCCGGCATCTCGTCGGGCTCGACCCGATGCGCACCGAGGTCGTGCGTGAGATCTGCGAGACGGTCGACTTCCACGGCGGGCGCCCGTGGACGCTCGATGCCGCGGTGTGGGACGTCGTCGGCAAGGCGCTCGGCCAGCCGTGCTGGAAGCTGCTCGGCGGGCGCAACGAGCGCCTCGTCGCCTATGCGTCGAACGCCGAGCGGGTGTCGGCCGCCGACCGCGCCGCTCGCATCAACGATCTCAAGGCACGTGGCATCCGGGCCGCCAAGATCCGCTTCCACGACCCCGACTGGCGACGCGACGTCGCCGTCGTCGAGCACGTGCGCAATGCCGTCGGCCCCGACATCGAGCTGATGGTCGACGCCAACCAGGGCTGGCGCATGGGCGGCGATCGCACGCCGCGCTGGGACGTCGCCACCGCCGCCCAGGTGGCCCGCGCCCTCGAACCACTTGGCGTCTACTGGCTCGAAGAACCGCTGAACACCGCCGACGTCGACGGCTACGCCGCGCTGCGCCGGCTCACGTCGCTCCGCCTCGCCGCCGGCGAGATGGCGCGCCAGCCGCACGAGGCGCGCGACCTCGTGCTGCGCGGCGGGCTCGACGTGATCCAGTCCGATGTCGTGCTCGTCGGCGGGATCACGGGTTGCCGGCGCATCGCCGCCGTCGCCGACCTCGCCGGGCGTATGTGGTCGCCGCACACGTGGTCGAACGGCTACGGGCTCGTCGTCAACCTGCACGCCGCGCTCGGGTTCTCGAACTGTCCGTTCGTCGAGGTGCCGTTCGACCCGCCGGCGTGGGGTACCGACCGGCGCGACTGGCTGCTCCCTCACCCCGTCGAGATCGCCGCCGACGGCACGATCGCCCCGCCCGACGGCCCCGGCCTGGGCGTGGAACCCGACTTCGACGCGCTCGAGCGCTACCGCGCCGGCTGACCCCGCGACCCGACGACGACCGACTACCGACTACCGACTACCGACGACCGACGACCGACGACCGAGGACCGAGGACCGATCGACGATGGCGCGCTCCCCCGACCCGGTGCTGAAGCAGCGCCTGCTCGATCAGGTGGTGCGCTACCTCGCCGACCACGGGCTCGGCGTCGTGTCGTTGCGGCCGATGGCCGAGGCGCTCGGCATGAGCCCGCACCGCCTCGTCCACCACTTCGGCGCCAAAGACGAACTGCTCGCCGCCGCCCTCGCCCGGGCGATCGAGATCCAGGAGGAGATCCAGGCCGGCTGGCTCGCCGCCGAGCCGGGCATCGCCTACCCCGATCTCCTGCGCAAGTGGTGGTACTGGACGGCCGACGATCCGGCGAACCTCGCGCTCGTGCGCCTCGGGCTGGAGGCGGCCGCGCTCGACGCGACGGTAACCGGGCTGCCGACCGAGGTCCGCGCTCAGCAGATCGGCGTGTGGCGCGAACTGATGGAGGCGAACTTCCGCGCCGTCGGGCTCGGGCGGGCCGAGGCGGCGATCGAGGCCTCGATCGTGAAGGCGGCGTTCACCGGTCTGGTCATCGACGTGATGGTCTCGGGCGACCGCCGCCGCTGCACGAAGGCGCTGGAGCAGGAGATGGCCCGCCTCGAAGCCCGCCTCGCCGACGTCTGACGCTGAGCGCGCACGACGAGTGACGGGCACCGACCGGTGCTCGACCTACCCGTCGTCGATGCTCGCCGCCACGCGATTCGGGACGACCATCCGCCAGGCGTCGAGCACCAGCTCGCGCAGCTCGTCGTGGTCGATGCGGTCGAGACGCACGACGACCCAGTGGTAGCGGAGATCGGACGTCGGCGGCAGGAGGAACTTGTCCGGCTCCGATGCCACGAGCGCGTCCCGCTCCTCCTTCGGGAAGGCGAACCCCATCGTCGTCTCGTCGCGCGAGAACGCCAGATACACGATGCGTCCCACGCGGAACTTCACCCGATCGCGCACGAGCACCTCATACGACCGGGGCAGGCCGGCGGTGATCGCCCGTACGTCGTCGACGGTGACGCTCATGACACCCGTGACCGATCGCCGGCGAGGATCAGCGCGCGGCCCGGGTCGGCGCCCATTCACTGATGTACACGGCCACGAGCACGAGCGCGCCGCCGACGGCGTCACGTAGGTGCAGCTTCTCGTTGGCGAACAACCACGAGAACACCACACCGAGGATCGGGGTCAGGAACATCGAGACGGCCACCCGGCTCGGCGGCTGGTGCGAGAGCACCAGGCACAGCAGCAGGTAGGCGATCGCCGAACCGATGCCCAGGAACACCACGGCCGCCACAGCACGCGGCTGTACATGCCCGCGGATCATCCCGCCGTTGACGATGTCGAACACGCACGCGGGGATCACGAACACGAGCGCGCCGACCTGGGTGATCGACGCGACGGCGAGCGGATCGACGCCGCGCCCGGTGCGCCGCACGAAGGCCGTGTAGATCGAGAAGGTGACCACCGTGCCGAGCAGCACGAGCACGGGCAGGATCGGCGCCTCGCCCGACGGTTCGGTGAGGATGCCCGACGCCGCCGCCGCGCCAGCGAACCCGACCGCGAGGGCCACGAGCGAGCGCCTCGACGGCGAATCGCCCACGAGCAGTACGCCGGCGAGGGCGACGCCGATCGGTTCGAGCCCGATGACGATCGAGCCGACCGTCGCCGAACCCTTGTCGACCCCCACGCCCAGGAACACGGCCATGAGACCGAGACCGAAGATGCCGATCATCAGCAGACGGCGCCCATGGCCTCGAGCCGTGGGCAGCCGTTTGCGGGCCACGAGCCAGAGTACGGCGGCGGCGAGCACGAACCGGCCGAGGTTGGTCGTGGCCGGCCCGAAGCTGCGCGAGGCGATCTTGTACGCCGGCAGGCTGCCCCCGAAGAAGGCGACCATCGCGAACAGGGCGAGCCGCACGCCCACGGTCGCCGGCGCGTGTACGACCCGCCCGCCCGTGGTCAGGTCCGCATTCGGGTCCGGGCTCGTCGCTCCGGTCGACGCGTCGGCGCGCACGTCACCCATGGATGAGCACGCTCATGCAGGTGACCCCCGCCTCGATCTTCTGCAGCTCGCCGACGTCGATCGGTTCGACCGCAAAGCCGAGCTCGGCGAGCAACGCGGCCGTGCGCGGCGCGTCGTTCGGAAGGACCACAGTGCCCCCTAGGTCGAGCAGATCGCCACCGGTCGTCTCCGGCGCATCGCGCACGAGGTAGCCCCGCGATTCGAACAGGGCGCGATCGACCCAACCGGGCACCGCCATGAGCGAACCGTCGGGCAGCGCGGTGATCGCCGACTTGAGGTGCAGGCTTCGCTCGACGGCGACCGCCACGACTTCGCGACACACGACTGCGCCCTCATCGTTCACCGGCACGTCGCCGGCATCGTTCGCGTCGCCGGGCGCGTGACGACGCGGTCGTTGACCTGCCGCCGCCGCGCAGATCGCAGTGAGTTGGACGATGGCGGCGGCGTTCGTGCGGGTGCTGCGGCCGACGAACACGTGACGGTCGGTCACGAGCACGTCGCCACCGTCGAGCGTGCCGGGCTCGGTGATCCGGGCGACCGGGAGCCCGAGCCCGGCGACCACCGCGGCGACGGAGTCGACCTCGCCGCGCCGGCTCGGCGCACCGGGCCGGGTGAGTAGGGCGAGCCCACCGATCATGACGAGCGCGTCCTCGACGAAGAGCCCATCGGGGTGCTCATCGAGCTCGGGCGCCTCGACGATCTCGTAGCCGTGGCGGCGCAGCAGCTCGATGTAGGCGGCGTGCTGGGCGAGCGCCAGATCGACGTCGACCGGCAGTCGCGCGAGGTGCGTCACCTCGCCCTCGGCGACCCGGCGGCTCGGACGACGGACGAGAGCGCGCATGTCTGCGACGGTAGCCGACCGTGTCTGCGACGAACCGGCGCCGGTACGCTCCCGCCTCGGTGGACGAGCTGCCCGGAACGGACCGCAACGAACCCGACCGGGCTGTGAACGCGCCCCACGAGTCGGCTCACCGCGACGACCCTCGGATCGTGGGGGGTCGCAGTGGCGTCCGGACCGGTGCCGGCACCAACCGGTGGCGGGTCGAGGTGGGCGACCAGCTCCGTCTCGTCGTCCACCTGGCGAGGTGGATCGCCCTCGGGGCGGCGTCGGGTGTGCTCGCCGGCCTGGCGTCGTTCGTCTTCCTCGACGGGCTCGACCGGGTGACCCGCGTTCGCGTCGCCCACGGCTGGCTCTTGTTCCTCCTGCCAGTGGCCGGTCTGGCCGTCGGCGTCCTGCACGACCGACTCGGCGGACGGGCGACGCAGGGCACCTCGCTGCTGCTCGCCGAGATCCACGAGCCGACCGAGTGGGTTCCGCGACGCATGGCCCCGATGGTGCTCGTCGGCACGTGGGTGACGCACCTCTTCGGCGGCTCGGCCGGGCGCGAGGGTGCCGCCGTCCAGATGTCGGGCAGCCTGAGCGACGGCCTCGCCCGCCTGCTCCGACTCCGACCCGGCGACCGCCAGCTGCTGCTCGTGGCGGCGATGAGCGCGGGCTTCGGCGCGGTGTTCGGCGTGCCGCTGGCCGGCGCGGTGTTCGGGCTCGAGGTGCAGACCGTCGGCCGGGTCCGCTACGAGGCGATCGTGCCGGCGCTCACCGGCTCGCTCGTGGGCGATGTCGTGGTGCGCGGCCTTGGCTACCACCACACGGCGCGGGCTGCGGTCGCGGCCGGAACGGGTGTCG
>JAYUAM010000650.1:0-1398 GCA_043741295.1 Acidimicrobiia bacterium | reverse complement strand
CTTCTGAAATCGCCGACTGGGTCTGGAAGCTCACCCAGGGCACCTACGTGTCCGGCGAGACCCTCGTCATCGCCGGCGGCCTCACCGTTCGCTAGCCGCCGCTAGCCGGGCCGAGGTCGGTTGGGTCGCGTGTACATTGAAAGGGCTCCCCGCGTGTCCTCGGCTGCGTGGTGCAACGCCCGCCTTCGCGGCGGGCGTTCGCTCATTAGGGGCGGCTGGGCGGCGGGCCATCACGTCGTTGGTACGCCCTCGGCCGTCATGACGTGGGTGATCCCTACCGGTTCGTCGGCCTTCTCCGATCTCAGTGTCCCCGAGCTTGCGACTGCGCGGGCGAGCGCTCAGGGACCGTCCGTCAGAAGACCAGCACCGGCCGCGGCGAGGGCGGCGCGCACGAGCGGGGTCGACGTGTCGTGCATCTCGCTGACCACGGCGCGGAGCGCGTCGGCGATCGGGATGTCGCCCTGGATCGATCGGATCGTGGCGCGCCGGGCGAGCTCCTTGATGAACGCCGCCGCCGCGCCCGCCGTGCCGTCGACAGCGGTCGCCATCGTCGCGTCGTCGACGTTCTGCTTGAGATACAACGCGAGCAGCGCACGTCGCCCGTCGGCGTCGGGCAGGTCGATCTCGATCGCCTGGTCGATGCGGCCCGGGCGGGCGGCGAGTGCGGGCTCCAGCAGGTCGGCGCGGTTCGTCGTCAGGATGAAGAGGACGTCGTCGTCGGCCTGCAGACCGTCCATCTCGTTCAGGAGCTGGAACAGCATCGGGTTGTGCTCACCGCCCGGCAGGCCCCGGTCCATCCCGATGAGGTCGACGTCTTCGATCACGATCGTGGCCGGCGCCAGCTTGCGGGCCAACGTGCCGGCCTGACCGACGGCGCCGACGGAGGCACCCGAGAGGATGATCGTCGTGCGCTCGGTCATCCGCCCGAGCAGGTACGAAACGGTGTGGGTCTTGCCGGTGCCCGGCGGCCCGTACAGCAGCAGGCCGCGCTTCAGGTGCTGCCCGGCGGCCAGGAGCTACGAGCGAATGTCCGAGATGCCGATGGCGTGCTGCTCGATGGCGTCGAGCTTCCACGCCGGCATGATCACCTCGGCGCGCGTTACGTCGGTACCGCGGTGAACTTCATGCCGAACCCGCCGTACTCGCTGAACGCGAAGGTGACGACCTTGCCGCGCAGCACGTTGTGGGCGGTCATCCGTTCGCGCACATGGCGAAGGAAGCCGTCGGCCGCCTCCTGCGTCGTCGCTGCCAGTTCGACGATCAGTTCGGGGCCGCGGTGCTCGCGCGTGTACACCATCAGTGCGACGGGCTGGCCGCCGAACTCGGTGCAGATCACACCGGCGCGCAGGCACCGGATCGTCTCCGTCGCGCTGACCTCGACCGAGGCGAACTGGACGG
>JAYUAM010000649.1:0-1399 GCA_043741295.1 Acidimicrobiia bacterium | reverse complement strand
TGGGGCGTGCTTATCGCCGGGCCCTGGCGGCCAGCCTGCAGCGACGCCTGCTCGCCGACCACGCCGTGGACGTGCACGACGATGCCGAGGCCGCAGCGCTGCACCACCTGCTGAGTAGCGACGACGGCAACGAGGTGCGACTCGGCCTCGACCTCGTCGCAGTCGAGGGATCGCCGGCGATGATCGCCGAGTTCGAGCGCCTGGCCAACGACCCACGCCCGGCCGTGCGGCTGGGCGCGCTGACCCGGCTTGCTGGCCTCGACGGGCAAGCGGAAGGCCGGCTGGCCGCCGAGATCTCCGCGGCAGCGACGTCGGCCGACCCCGCGATCCGAAGGGCGGCCGCGGGCGCCGTGGCCGCCATCGGCGGAGACCGCACGGTGTTGTCTCGGCTGCTGGTCGACGACGAGGCCACGGTGCGATTGACCGCGCTGACATCGGTCGGGTGCGACGACGTTGCGATGGTCGACCCCATCGTCGCCGCGCTCGGCCACACCGCCACGGCCACGGCCGCAGAACGAGCACTCAGCCGCCTTGGTGCGGCCGTCGCACCCGCACTCGGTGCGGTGCTGGCTGCAGGGTCGACGCCCACGCCGACCGCATTGCGTCTCGTGCGGGCCTGTGGGGTGCTCGACGACGAGCACGCGCGAGTCGCGGTGCGGAACCGCCTCGATGATCCCGACCGCGTCGTGAGCCTGGCCGCGCTCGACGCGCTGCGCGGCGCCACCGTCGACCAGACGTTGACGGCCGACCTCGACCGGGTGCTGCACGACGGCGCCACTCACGCGGCTCGCGCACTCGCTGCCATCAGCACCCTCGGCGTTCGGCATGACGATTCCCTG
The DNA here is from genome assembly GCA_043741295.1 of Acidimicrobiia bacterium. Taxonomy (GTDB): domain Bacteria; phylum Actinomycetota; class Acidimicrobiia; order Acidimicrobiales; family Ilumatobacteraceae; genus JAYUAM01. The sequence goes on along the minus strand of JAYUAM010000649.1, from coordinate 560 downwards.
GGCCGCGCCCTTGCCGACGAGGTCGACCTGGCACGACGCAGGGTGATCGCCGTGCTGGCCGTGCGCCACGGTCAGGAAGCCAGCAACGCGGTGCAGGCGCTCGGCTCGCCCGATCGTGGCCGCCGGGCGCTTGCCCTCGAATCGCTGGAGGTCACCATGACCCGCGACGAGGTGTTGCTCGGGCTCCCGCTCGTGCGACCCGACATCGACGCCGCAGACCGGTTGGCCGCGCTGACGCGCGTGGTTGACGTGCCGACATGGGACGACCGGGCCTGGCTCGACGACCTCGTGACCGACGGCGACGGTTGCTGGCGCAGTCCGTGGCTGCGGGCCTGCGCCACCGACGCGAGGTCTCCGTCGCCCGCGTCAGGCGTGCCGGTTTCCAATCAACACCCAACGATGGGCGCGTAGAGCACCGTCACGGTGGCGCGATACTTTCCGAGATGCAGGACAGATATGCGGGAGACGTTGGCGACTTCCTGAAGCTCGGCCTGCTCCGATACCTCGTAGCAGCGACCGATGGGCGGCCGGCGCTGCGCCTCGGTGTCGTCTGGTACCGC
>JAYUAM010000648.1:0-1401 GCA_043741295.1 Acidimicrobiia bacterium | reverse complement strand
TATCGCGATGTCGGCGTGTCCACGATCCAGGCCAAGCTCGCCGGCGACCTCGACGCGAAGCTGGCGACCCTCGGCCAGCTGATCGACATCGCAAACGCGCTCTGAACTGCCGTCGCGGAGGTTGGGTACCCGGCGCGCGGAGGCCAAACTGCCGCGAGCCGCCGCTCTGTGCTGCGCCGAGGTCCTCGCCGCCAATCGCGGATCGCGCCTCTGGATGCGACGATTGTGTAGTACAGTATGTGGTGGATGGAGCTTCGTAGGTCGGCGTTGAAACATGGCATCACGGTCGAAGCGATCGAACACGCTGTGGAGTTCGCGTTGCACTGGGACGACGACGCCTATGAGAGCGATCCTCCAACGGTGTTGATTCTCGGCCCGGACCTGGCAGGCAACATCCTCGAGGTCCTCGCCGAGACGACCGGCAAAGGTGTGTTGGTCGTGTTTCACGCAATGCGAGCCCGCCCGCAGTTCCTCGACCTGCTGGCCGATTGAAGGGAGTAGCGATGAAAGACGGAAACCGGATCTCAACCGAGGACGTGGTCCTGCCGGACGGCAGCATCCTCACGGAGGCCGACTTCGAGCGGATGGCCCTCGAAGCCGAAACGACGCTGCCCGACATGGGACGGCTCAAGGCCCGCCGGCGTGTCGGCCGGCCAGCCCTCGGCGAAGGCGTGTCCCCCGTGCTCCAGGTCCGCCTCGACGAACAGACCCGACGCCAGCTCACCGATCGAGCCGAACGAGACCACCGCACCCCGTCAGAGATCGCGCGCGAAGCCATCCAGGCCTGGCTCGCAGCCTCCTGAGTCCGTTCACGCACGCGAGAGAGCCGAGACCGCAGTGCGGCGATGATGGCCGCCATGACGACCGCGACAGGCCGACGACGGCACCCTCGATACGATCTCGCGCCCTCGGCCTCGCTCCCGCAAGCTCTCGACCGCTAACGCAACCGACCCCGTCAGCTCGGTGCTTCGACGCGGAAGACCCGGAGCTGGACGGCCAGCAGGCTGTAGTAGCCGACGAGCGTCGTGAGCTCGAAGATCACTGACTCACCGAGCAGGTCGCGCGCCACGGCGTACTCGGCGTCGGAGAGGTCGCCAGTGGTCGCGAGGGCGTGGGCGGCGTGGCCGACGGCGCGCTCGCGTTCGTCGGCGAACTCGTCGAGCGTCGGTTGGCCCTTCGTCGTCGGCGATCGAAAGGGCCTGCGGTCCGCTGCTGCGCCGGCCGCCGACGATCAGGTCGTAAAGCGCGCGCTGCTCGGCGGTCAGCGCATCGGGCGAGGGCCTGACGAGGCGGGGTGCATCGGTCACGGTCGACTCCTCTGCAGATGGTGACGGTCGACCGCGTCGACCCGTCGTCACAGCGTGCCCCGATCGAGGCGTTCGAGCACGACGGTGGCTCGGT
>JAYUAM010000647.1:0-1403 GCA_043741295.1 Acidimicrobiia bacterium | reverse complement strand
GCGACACCGCGCCGCCGGGTGACATGACGGGACGCGACGAGCCAGGACGGACCCTGCACTTGCCGGATGCACGACAACTCGAAGAAGCGATCTGGGCGATCAGCGACGGCCGCGCCGGCGCCGACGACCTCGCGCTGCTCCACGAGGAGCCGCCCTCGTCGCTCGCCGTGCTCGACCGCTTGATCATCGAGGCCGAGCAGGACCTCGACTCGGTGAGCAACCTCGGTGGTGACGAGCGCGAGCAGGTCGTCGCCGACTTCGTCGAGACGCTTGACGGTCTCCGGGCGACAGCCGCCCGTCTGCGGCCGGCCGCGCCGCGGCGCCGCGTGCACGAGGGCGAGCGACATCTCGAACGGTCCGCCGGTCGCGATGGGGACGCCACGACCGACCGGCCACGGGGCCCGGCACCGGTCCCGGTGGTCGAGGCGGAGGAGCCGGAACCCCTCGAGCCCGAACCGATCGCCCTCCAGGCGTCGTGGGCCGCGGGTCAGGTCGTGGTGTGGGCCGCCGCTCGCGGCGCGAAACCCGACGACAACGAGGCCCTCGCCGATCGGCTCGAAGCAGTGGGCGGCCCGCCGGCGGGCTGGCAGGCCCATGCCGGTATCGCGCTCCCCGGAGGCATGCGCGCCGAGGCCCTGGCGATCTCGATGAAGGACGCACTCGGGTGGCTGGCCACGGTGGGGGGCGCGTCCGATCCGGTCGGCCTCGGCCCGAGCTTGCGCTGGGTGGCCCGAGCGGCGATCGAAGGGGTGCGGCTCGTCGCTCAGGGTTCCGTCGTGCCCGGTCTGCGCGTGCTCGGTGCGCCCGAGGGACGGCTCGTTGACGCCGGCGTGCGGTGGCTTCCAGCACTCGTCGACAACCCGGCCGTCGATGCGCTGGCCGCCTCGATGCCTGCACCAGTGACGGCCGCCGGCGGTGTCAGCGGTGGAAACGCGAACGCGAATGCCGGCGCGGCGGCCAACTCGGCCGCCGGTCGGGCCACCGCCACCTCGATCATCGCCGCCGTCGTCGAGGCGATCGTCGCCCAGGCCGTCGAGCGGATGACGGCGAACCTGCCGGCCGCCCCGCCATCCGCGGGCACGCCGGCCGATCTCGCCGACGCGGTCATCGCCCGCATGGACGGCACGGCGTTCCGGGCACCCCTCACGCTGGCGACGGACGTGTCGAAGCGGCTCGAACAGTGGTCCCGCACCGTCACCGCCACGACCCGCACCCGGCTCGTGCTGCAGCTCGCCGCGCCCGACACGGGCGGCGTGTGGCTCGTCACCGTGTTCGCCCGCATCAGCCAGGGCAAGCTCATGCCCGTCGACGCCGCGCTGCGGACCGACCGCGGTAGCCGGCCGATCACGGCCGAGTGGGACCGCCTCGGCCGGCTCTTCCCGGCGATCGACCGGGCCGGCATC
>JAYUAM010000646.1:0-1404 GCA_043741295.1 Acidimicrobiia bacterium | reverse complement strand
CTGTCGCCGTCTGAGCGATGCCACCGATGTCTGGCTGCACGGCCTGTTCGTCGACGCCTTGGCCGCCGCGGGTGCGCCCGCATCGTCGAAGATCGCGCTCGTCGCCGTCGGCGGCTACGGCCGACGCGAGCTGGCACCGTTCAGCGACCTCGACGTGCTTCTCGTGCATGACGTGAAGCGCGGGGTCGACAAGATCGCCGAGGCGCTCTGGTACCCGGTGTGGAACACGAGGCTCAAGCTCGGCCATGCCGTGCGCACGGTGAAGGAAGCGGTGCAGCTGGCAGCGGCCAACCTCGACACGGCGACATCGCTGCTGCAGGTTCGACACCTCGCCGGTGATGCCGCCCTCACCGAGCAGCTCGCCGGCCAGGCGATGGCCCAGTGGCGCAAGCGGGCGCGGGGATGGCTCGCCGAGCTCTCGGCCGCCGTCGTCGCCCGGCAGGCGCAGGCGGGCGAGGTGGCGTTCCTGTTGGAGCCGAACCTCAAGGACGGGCGCGGCGGACTGCGCGACGTGCACTCGCTGCAGTGGGCCGCGCTCGCCAACCTGACGGGCGTGGATGTGCACGCCGACGGCGACCGGGCCGAGCTGGCGCGCAGTTACGAGTCGGTGCTCGCCGCCCGCGTCGAACTGCACCGTGTCACCGGCCGGGGTGGCGACGTGCTCGCCCTGCAGGACCAGGACGCCGTGGCCGAACGTCGTGCGGTCGTCGATGCCGACGCGCTGATGGCCGAGATCGCCGGGGCGGCCCGCACGATCGCCTGGATCTCGGACGAGAGCTGGTTCCGCATCGGTGGTGCGCTGGCCGGCGGCTCGCGTCGGGCACTTCGTCGCGATGTGCCGGTGGCGGCGGGCGTCGCCGTGCACGACGGCCAGGTCCATCTGCGCGAGTCGGCCGACCCGACGCACGACCCGACGCTGCTCGTCGACATCGCCACCGCGGCCGCCCGCCATCAGACGATGATCGATCGGGCGACGCTCGATCGGCTCGCCGCCGAGACGCCCGTTTGGCCGTCGCCGTGGCCGGCCGGCGCATGCGACGATCTCGTCGCGCTGCTGCTCGAAGGGCACCGGGCGATACCCGCGCTGGAAGCGCTCGATCAGCGCGATCTGCTCAGCCGCCTGCTGCCGGAGTGGACGCCCGTTCGGGCCAAGCCTCAACGCAACGCCTACCACCGGTTCACCGTCGACCGGCATCTATGGGAGACGGCGGCGAACGCCGCCGAGATCGCCGAACGTGTGAGCCGCCCCGATCTGCTCGTGCTCGGCGCGCTGCTCCACGACCTCGGTAAGGGCTACCCGGGCGATCACACCGATGCGGGTATCGAGCTCGTGGCGACGATCGGGCCGCGCCTCGGGCTCTCGCCGGCCGACACCGCGATCGTCACCCAACTCGTCCGCCATCA
>JAYUAM010000645.1:0-1406 GCA_043741295.1 Acidimicrobiia bacterium | reverse complement strand
GCCTGCAGAAGGGTGTCGACCGTGATGCCCTTCTCGGCGGCGAGCATCCGTACGGCTTCGGTCATGTCGATGTTCTGAGTCATAGCTACGTCGCTTCTTCCTTCGGGTCGTCGTCCGCGCCTGGCGCGGCGTTGCTGTCGACACGACCCCGGGCGCTGGTCGTCTTCGCAGTGGGCGACGGCGCGCTCATGGTGCGCGCCCGGTCGCGTTGGGCGGCACCCGGTTTGGGCTGCCCACCCCATTCGAACAAGGTCTTCGCCCGCTCCACGTCGGTGTAGACGAGTCGGCGTTCAGGCGCCTCGGCGCCACCGTCGAGTTCGGGACGCACGGTGAACCCCTCGGCATCGGCGGCGAGGAGCACGCCACGGACCCGTCGCTCGCCGTCGGCGGTCGGCATCGTGCGCACCTGCACCTTCCAGCCGATGACGCGCTGGAAGTGATCGGCCGTGCGGAGGTTGCGTTCCAGACCGGGGCTCGACACCTCGAGCGTGTACTTGCCGGGGATCGGGTCGGTGTGGTCGAGCTCGCGGGAGATGAGTCGCGTGGCGAGGGCGATCGCTTCGAGATCGACCCCGCCGTCACGGTCGACCGTGACGCGCACGGTGCCCGACGCCAGCTCGAGGTCGTAGAGGTCGAGCCCGAGGTCGGCGCAGATGGGCGCGACGATCGGACGGACTCGCTCGATCAACGTGCTCACCTGTCCCTCCTCGTTTCTGGTTCGTGTTCCTGCTCGTTCTGGCTCGTGTACCGCAAGGCCCGGTGCCAGTCCTGGCCGGCGCGGAGCTGCGCGTCCCACTCGGGCCGCTCAAACAGAAGGCGTGGGCTGACGCCCACGCCTTCAGCCGAACGACCAGAAAGGAGCCCGGCGAGCATAGCCGCGCTCCGTGAACGGATCGACCCGGCATCCTGGGGTCCGCGAGGGCCCCGCCGGCCAGGGAGCGAGCATCGACCACCTAACGTGGTCGGCGCTACGGGGTGCACTCTTCAGACCACGTCAGGTATCCAGCCCTGCTCGGGTTGAGCGGTGTAGTACCCGGCGACGTCGACGACCACGTCGAGCATCTGCTGGCTGTAGAAGCACACGTTGACGGACGAGTGATCGCCCCCGAGGGCCACGGTCACCTGGTTGGCGACCGTCTGCCCGGCGACGAAGTTGAGACTTGACGCCGTCGGCCGGCCCGTCTCGCCGCACGGATAGACGGTGAGAAAGCCCGGACCGCGCGGCTGCGTCGCTGTCACGTTGAGCACGACCGCGTTCGCATCGGGCGGCAGCACGACGCGACCGGCGACTGTCGACGGTATCAGCAGTGCAAGGCCGGACGCCTGGCCCGGCATAAGCACGCCACTGGCGGACAGCGCTCCTGTGACCGGTCCGGCATTCGGTCCGAGGCGCGTGTCGAGGGCCC
>JAYUAM010000644.1:0-1407 GCA_043741295.1 Acidimicrobiia bacterium | reverse complement strand
GATGTCCGCCGCGCAGCACCGTCTGCAGCAGCCGTTCGTTGTTGAGCTGCATGATCCGCAGCCCTCCCCACGCACGCGCCAGCTTCTGGCGCACGAGTGGGTGGGCGGTCAGACCACGTTCCCGGGCGATCTCGATGAGCTGGCGGATCTCGCGCTCGAACGCGGCCTGGAATGGCAGCACGGTGGCGCCACCGCGCTCGTTGCCGAGGGTGCTCATCACCACGCCCCAACCGCCGTTGACCGCGCCGACCACGTTGCCGGAGGCGGTGCGCGCGTCGGTCAGGAAGACCTCGGCGAACTCGCGCCCGCCCGCCATGTTGCGGATCGGTCGCACATCGACGCCCGCCTGGTCGACGGGCACCAGAAGCATCGAGATGCCCCGGTGCTTGGCCACCGCCGCATCGGTTCGGCACAACACGTACAACCAGTCGGCGTAGCCACCGAACGTCATCCAGATCTTCTGGCCGTTGATCACCCAGTCGCCGCCATCGAGGTGCGCGTTGGTGCGCAACGACGCGAGGTCGGAGCCGGCTTCGGGTTCGCTGAACCCCTGCCCCCAGAGCTCCTCGACGCGGGCGATCGGCGGGAGGAACCGGGCCTTCTGCTCGGCTGTGCCGAACTCGAGCAGCGTCGGACCGAACAGGTCCCGACCTTGCACCCCGCACCAGTACGGTCCGCCGGCGGCCGCGTGTTCGATGTGGAAGATCAGCTCCTGGGTCGCCGGAGCGCCCCGACCGCCGTACCCGACGGGCCACGAGACGTTCAACCAGCGGTCGCGAGCGAGCAGCCTCTCCCATTCGAGTCGCACGTCCCACGCGGTGTCGTCGGCCGGGCCACCGACGCCCCGGTGGGCGGCGAACTCTCCCACCAGGTGTTCCGCCAACCAGTCCCTCAGGTCGACGCGGAACTGCTCGTCGGTGAGCTGGGTGACCGGGCGGTCGGCCGGATCGTGAGGCCCGGGCGTCGACGTCATAGGCACGCAGCCACTCGTGCGATGAGTCGGTGGCGCAGGACCTTGCCCGTCGTGTTGCGGGGCAGTTCGTCGACCTGCTCCCATTGCGTCGGCACCTTGAAACCGCCGAGCCGCTCGCGGGCGAAGGCCCGAAGATCGTCCCATGCGGGCAGTGCCGTCCCGGCTGCCGCAACGACGGACGCGGCCACCGCTTCGCCGTAGATGGCGTCGGGTAGGCCGTACACGCACACCTCGGCCACCGCCGGATGATCGCCGATGACGTGCTCGACCTCGATCGGATACACGTTCTCGCCCCCGCGGATGATCATGTCGCCCTTGCGACCGGCGAGGTAGAGGTACCCGTCGGCGTCCAACCGGCCGAGGTCGCCGGTGCGCAACCAGCCGTCGGTCCCCGTGGCGAACAGGTGCCCGGCGCGCGCGTGGATCTCGCCGAT
>JAYUAM010000643.1:0-1407 GCA_043741295.1 Acidimicrobiia bacterium | reverse complement strand
CCGTCGTCGACCTCACCGACGAAGCGATGGAGTACGGGCTCACCGTGAACTTCTGGAGCACCTTCTGGTGCAGCCGGGCGGCGTTGAAGCACATGATCCCGCAGCAGTGGGGCCGGATCATCAACATCTCGTCGGTCGAGGGCAAGGTCGGCAAGCCCGGCATCTCGCAGTACGTCGTCGGCAAGCACGCCGTCAACGGGCTCACGAAGGCGCTCGCCCACGAGGTCGGCACGATGGGCATCACCGTGAACGCTCTGTGCCCGGGCGCGATCGAGACCGACATGATGCGCATCGACGGCGCCAAGGCGGCCGAGTCGATGGGCATGGCGTACGAGGACCTGATCACGTGGTTCACGAGCGAATCGGCCACGAAGCGGGTGAACGACGTCGAGGACGTCGCCATGGTCGCCTCGCTCCTGGCCTCCGAGGCCGGCGCCGGCATCACCGGCTCGATGATCTCCATCGACGGCGGCACCGCTCCCTACTGATGGGCCGTGGCAACGGCCGTCCTGGCCGAACCGCTGAAGCGCACCGAATGAAGTTGACGAAGGGGACGTGATGGGAAAGCTCGAAGGAAAAGTCGCGGCGATCACCGGCGGCACGCGCTCGATCGGGCGCGCCATGGCCGAGGCGTTCCTGGCCGAGGGCGCGAGCGTCGTGGTGAACGGTCGCGACGAGACGAAGGGCAGTGCCGCCGTCGCCGAGATGGGCGCGCCCGACCGCACGGCGTTCTATGCCGGCGACGCCGCCAAGCAGGCGACGGTGGAAGGACTGGTCGACTTCACGGTCGAGCACTTCGGCCAGCTCGACATCATGTGTCTGAACAGCGGTGGGGTCTTGAACACCGCCCCGGTGTTCATGATGACCGACGAGGAGTGGGCCCTCGAGATCGACTGGAACCTGAACCACGTGTTCTGGGGCATGCGCCGTGCGCTGCAGCACATGATGCCGCGCGACACCGGGCGCATCCTGGTGACGTCGTCGGTGGAGGGCAAGCTCGGCAAGCCCGGGCTGCCCGGCTACAACGCCACGAAGCACGCGGTAAACGGACTGGTGAAGGCGGCGGCGCGCGAGGTCGGCACTACCGGCATCACGGTCAACGCGATCCTGCCGGGACTCATCGAGACCGACATCGTGCGCACGACCGGACCCGACTCCGCCGTCGCCATGGGCCTGCCGAGCTATCAGGCGATGCTCGACCTGTTCACCAAGGAGTCGGCGATCAAGAAGTGCAACACCGTCGAGCAGGTGGCCGCGGTAGCCGTGATGTTGGCCAGCGACGCTGCCCGCAACATGACGGGCTGCATGTTCCCGGTCGACGGCGGAACGATGCCCTACTGACGTGGCCGTCGCCGACGTCAGCAACCGCTCGCTGGCCGACCTCTTCTCGCTGACCGGTCGCGTCGC
>JAYUAM010000642.1:0-3668 GCA_043741295.1 Acidimicrobiia bacterium | reverse complement strand
TTCAGCTCGCCGATGAGCTCGGTGGCGATCGGCGCGCCGAGCGACGTGCGTTCGATCACCAGCACCGGCTGCTCGCCTCGGAAGCCGAAGGCGTACGGCGACGTGCCCCGGGCGGCCAGGTGCTCGAGCCGCGCCCGAGCTTCGCCGAGGGTGGGAACGTGACCGGCGGGTACGTACCAGAGTACGAGCGGGGGCGTCGCCATCGGGGTGAACCACTCACGTCGACGCCTGAGAAACGACGTGTGCGCGGATCGGTAGGCGTACGCCTCGAGCGCCGCCTTGTCGGTCCACACCGTGAGGTTCACGATCATGTCCGGATCGGGGAAGGGGCGGATGCTCGTGGCGTCGTTCCCCTCGCCGACCAACCGCCACACGAAACCGGGCGACCCCTCGCCGAGCGCGTTGATCTCGTCGAGCGCGTTCACGAACCCGGCGAGCTGCGGGCTGTCGAGCGGCGCGGCGAGGTGGGCGACGTTGAGCTGAGCGAAATGGGCGGCGTGTTCGGTCGTCACCCGGGCGACGGTAGCGGCGGCAGTGCTGGCGCTTGACCGTTCGTTCAGGTGCGACGACAATTCGCCGATGCCCACCTTGCAGCCCACCCCGAAGATCTGGATGAACGGCGAGCTCGTGAACTGGGAGGACGCCAAGATCCACGTCCTCACCCACACGCTGCACTACGGGATGGGGGTGTTCGAGGGCATCCGCGCCTACGAAACCAAGGACGGCCCGGCGATCTTCCGCCTCACCGACCACATCGAGCGGCTCGCCAACTCCGCCAAGATCCTGATGATGGAGTTGCCGTACTCGGTGGCCGAGCTGATCCAGGCGTGCAAGGTCACAGTGGCGTCCACCGGGTTGAGCGCGTGCTACGTGCGGCCCATCGCCTACCTCGGCTACGGGGAGATGGGGCTCAACCCGCTGCCGTGTGTCGTCGACGTCGCCGTCGCCTGCTGGCCGTGGGGCGCCTACCTCGGCGACGACGCGCTGACCAAGGGCGTGCGGATGAAGATCTCGTCCTGGACGCGCCACGACCACAACACGATGCCGCCGGCGTCGAAGACCACGGGCAACTACGTGAACTCCTCGCTCGCCAAGGTGGAGGCGATCAAGGCCGGCTACGACGAGGCGATCATGCTCAACCGCAACGGCCTCGTGTCGGAGTGCACGGGCGAGAACCTGTTCGCCGTGCGCCACGGCAAGATCATCACGCCCCCGCTGTCGTCGGGCGCGCTCGAAGGCATCACCCAGAACAGCGTGACGACGATCGCGCGCGACCTTGGGATGGAGGTGGTCGTCGGCGATCTCGCGCGCAGCGACCTCTACATCGCCGAGGAGATCTTCTGCTGCGGCACCGCGGCCGAGGTTTCGGCCGTGAACTCGGTCGACGATCGCAACGTGCCGTGCCCGGGCCCGATCACCAAGGCGATCGCCGAGGTCTACGGCCGTGCCGTGCGCGGCCAGGAGGACCGCTACAAGGACTGGTGCGAACTGGCGGTCTGACCTGTCGGCCGGCCCGGCGCCGCCACTACGCGACGACCGAAGCGGCGAGCTCGCTCTCGCTCGGGCGTCGGAAGAGCACGGCCATCGTGACCGCGGTCGCCGCCATCGTGCCGGCGATGTAGATCCACGACCAGTGGTCGCCGACGACGATGGACGGCGCCGCGGCGCGCAGCGCGGTGACCACGGCGATGCCGAGCGCGGCGCCGACCTGACGTCCGGTCGTGTACAGCGCGGATCCCATGGCGAACCGGTGTGGCGGCAGGTAGGCGTTCGCCGCGCTCGAGAGTACGGCGATCGACAGGCCGATGCCGACGCCGATCGCCACCTGCGCGGGGAAGTAGACGCGCCAGTAGTCCGGAGCAGTCGTCGTGAACACGGCGAGGCCAAGGCACGCCGCGCCCATCACCAGCGCGCCGGGAACGGCCAGCGCGTTGTGACCGAATCGTTGGACCCACCGACCGGCGAGTACCGCAACGGCTACCGACATCAACGGGCCCGGCAGCATCGCCACGCCGGCCTTCGCCTCGCGCCAGTGCCACACCTCCTGTATCCACTGCGTCGACACGAAGTTGAGGGCGTAGAACCCCATCGCGTACAGCACACCGGCGATGTTCGCGGCAGACACGAAGCGGAGGCGCAGCAGAGCCAGATCGAGCACCGGCACGGCCTGGGTGCGCGTGCGTCGCACGAACGCTGCGCCGAGCAGCACGGCCACCCCGACGACCACGATCTCGCGGGCCGAATGCCAACCCCATTGATGCGACTCGACGGTGGCCAGCGTGAGCAGGGCCACCGCGGCCAGGGCCAACGCGGCTCCGAGAAAGTCGGGCAGCTGGCGGGCCGTCTCGTCACGGCGCTCGCGCAGCAGGCGGCGACCGGCCAAGATCGCCGCCCCGCAGAACGGCACGTTGACGAAGAACACCCATCGCCAGCCGAGCGAGTCGACGAGCAGACCGCCGACGGCCGGCCCGGTCGCCGCACCGATGCCGCCGACGGCGCCGACGATGCCCATCGCCCACGCCCGCCGCTCGACGGCGAACTCGGGTAGCAGGAGGGCGATGCCCGACGGCACGATCAGCGCGGCGCCGAGCGCCTGCACGACGCGACCGGCGATCAGGAACGGGACGGACGGCGCCAGCCCGCACGCCATCGACGAGGTGGAGAACACGCCGATGCCGACGAGGAACGCGCGGCGCCGCCCGAACGACTCGGCCATGCGTCCGGCGGTGAGTAGCCCGGCGGCGAAGGCGATGTTGTACCCCGAGATGATCCAGGTCAGCAGCGTCGGCGGCACCGAACCGAACGAGCGCTGCACCGCGCGGAAGGCGATGTTCACGATCGTGACATCAAGCGCCGTCAGATACGTCCCGATGGACACGAGCGCGAGCACCTTGTTGCGTCGCGCCCACCCCACGACCCCGCAGCCTGCTCGCTCCCCGGTCCGAACGCCAACAGCGGGTTGCGCACGGATGAACGGTCGCCGAACGGCGACGGCGGTCACCTCCGAGCGGCACCGCGTTGACCCGGACGCGCCCGTTCGTCATACTGGCGGGCATGACGATCTCTGCCTCCGCCCAGATCATCATTCGCATTCGCTAGCGCACACGGCCAGATCTCCGTGTGCGCGTTCGAGCCGCCCTCCGGGGCGGCTCTTGGTTTTTCCGGCCCCCGAATCTCCTGCGACCATCCCCTGCGAGAGGACCTCCTGACATGACGACCGCAACGACCCCGGCCTCAACGACGACCGACACGATTCGCGGTGAGCGGGTCGAGGTGTTCGACACGACCCTGCGCGACGGCTGCCAGCTGGAGGGCGTATCCGTCACAGTCGAGGACAAGCTGCGCATCGCCGCCCAGCTCGACCACCTCGGTCTCGCGTACATCGAGGGTGGTTGGCCGGGCGCCAACCCGAAGGACGAGGAGTTCTTCCGGCGCGCTCGCACCGAGCTCGACCTCCAGTCGTCCAAGCTCGTCGCGTTCGGCTCCACCCGTCGGGCGGCCGGCAAGGTCGACTCCGACCCCACGCTCGCCAACCTCGTCGGCGCCGGCACCGGCACCGTGTGCATCGTCGCCAAGTGCTGGGACTACCACGTCACCGAAGCGCTGGGCACCACGCTGGAGGAGGGCGTGGCAATGGTGCGCGACTCGGTGCAGTACCTGCGAAGCCA
>JAYUAM010000641.1:0-3672 GCA_043741295.1 Acidimicrobiia bacterium | reverse complement strand
GTTCGCGTACCGCGGCGCATCGAGAACGGTCGATCCGTACGGGCTCGTCTCGCGCAACGGATTCTGGTACCTCGTCGGGCGTGACCACGACCGCAACGACGTGCGCACGTTCCGCGTCGACCGGATGACCGGCGACGTCTCCACGGGAAACGCGGGTTCCTACACGACACCGCCCGGGTTCGATCCGTCGGCTGCGCTCGTCAAGGACGCGAGGGCGTTGGGTGATGGTCCGTCCGAGGCGCTCGTGCTCATCGACGCCGGGCACGCCAGCCGGGTCCTCGTCGATCTCGGGGAGTCCGCCGTGCGCGATCGCCGCGAGGATGGTGACGTCGTGTTCGCCGTACCGTGCGCCAACCTCTGGGCGTTCCGTTCGTGGCTCCTCGGCTTCCTCGAACACGCCGAAGTGCTCGCGCCGACGACCGTGCGGGCCGACGTCGTCGACTGGTTGACCGCCATCGCCGAGCCGGCGTCATGAGCACCATCGCCGAGCCGGCGTCATGAGCACAGTTCGCCGTGGGCCACGTCCGGCACAGGAGCGCCTGCGCCGGCTGCTGCTCATGCTGCCCTGGCTGATGGAGCGCGGATCGGCGTCGGTGGCCGAGATCGCCGAGCGGTTCGACCTCTCGGAGCAGCACGTCATCGCCGATCTCGAGCGGGCGTCGCTCTGCGGGCTTCCGCCGTACGTCGACGAGATGATCGACCTGTACATCGAGGACGGCATCGTGCACATCGGGGTGCCGCGGCTGTTCACGCGTCCGCTGCGGCTGACGCCGTCCGAGGCGTTCTCGTTGCTCGCCGCCGGCCGCGCGGCGCTTGAACTGCCAGGCGCCGACCCGGAGGGTCCGCTCGCCACCGCGCTGGCCAAGCTCGCCGCCTCGCTCGGCGACGCCGCGGCGGTGGCCGGCACGGTCGCCGTCGACCTCGAACGGCCACCGTTGCTCGACGTCGTGCAGCGGGCGGTGGCCGACGGAGAGCGTTTGCGCATCACCTACTGGTCGGCCACCTCGGACGAGTCGAGCGAGCGTCTGATCGACGCGCACGCCACCTTCGCCGATCGCCACTGGTACGTCGTCGCCGACGACTCCCGTCGCGGCGCGGAACGCACGTTCCGCGTCGACCGCATCGAGTCGGCGGCACCGACCGGCGAACGGTTCGAGCGGCGCGCCGTGGCGACCGCGCTCGACCGGGGTTGGTTCGCCGCCGACGCCCAGCCCCCCGCGGTGCTGACCGTGGCCGCGGACGCGTCGTGGGTCGTCGAGCGTCATCCGGTGCAGGCGGTGGAGACGTTGCCGGACGGACGGTTGCGGTTGACGATGGTGATCGCCAGTGAACGTTGGCTCGCCCGCCTGCTCCTGCGTCTCGGCGCTGGAGCGCAGCTGGAGGAACCGGTCGAGAAGCGGACACTCGGACCGACCACCGCGCGGGTGGTGCTCGCCCGCTACGGCAGTCGCTGAGCCGCCCCACAGGCAACCGTCCACCGTTTGCACCTTCGTGACCCGTCGGTCGCGGAGGTGAGCCGCGCTGCGCTCGTCGAGCGTCCCCAATACGCTGGGCCGGATGATCGGCGAGGCGATGACGTCCACGGCGCCCGCCCGACCATCGGCGGCGCCGACGGGAGTGTGGTCGGCGATCGGTTGGCTCACGGTGATCGGCGGCGGCGGCCTGTGGGCGCTCTACCGGCTCGGGTACAGCGGTGCGTGGCCGGTCGTCGTCCTGCAGTCAGCGCTGCCGATTCTGCTCGTACCGAGCGGAGCCGTCGTCGCGCTCGCGCTGGTGGCCCGACGTCGAGTGCTCGCCGGTGCGGCGGCGATCGTTGCCATCGCCAGCCTGACGGTGATCGTGCCGCTCGTCGTGCCCAGGAGCCGGCCCGGGTGGGTGGCGCACGCGCCCACGCTGCGTGTGTTGGAGGCGAACCTCTACTACGACAACGGCCGCAAGCCGGAAGCGGTACGTCGGCTGCTCGCGGCCGACGCCGACGTTCTCGTTCTGGCCGAGGTCAACCGGTCGTGGCTCGTGGCATTCGCCGACGGCGGACTCGACGACCGCTACCCCTTCCAGATCACCAGGCCATCGGAGCGGGGCGGGTTCGGGTCGGCGATCCTGTCGAAGGTTCGACCGGATCAGACTGCGGTCGGTCGCGCCAGCGGTCGGCCGATGCTGTCTGCCGCGCTGACCGTCGGCTCGCGTCGGGTGGAGATCGTCGCGGTGCACACGCAATCCCCGTCGCTACCTGTCGATCTCGACCATTGGCGGCGCGACATCGCCGCGGCCGACGCCCGGCGTGACGACGCCAGTGACGGAAGTCGGGTGATGCTCGTCGGCGACTTCAACGCCACCTACTGGCACGCGCCGTTCCGCCGACTGCTGACGGGAGGCTGGCACGACGCCCATCAGACGCTCGGGCAGGGCATGGACGCGTCGTGGCCGAACCTCGGCGCCCTCGGCGCCGTGCTCGGTCCGTTCACCCGTCTCGACCACGCGGTGACCTCCCCCGGAGTGGTGGCGACGAAGGTCTCGGAGCTCGGCATCCCCGGGAGCGACCATCGAGGGTTCGTCGTCACGGTGGCGCTCGGTCCGTGATCCCAGCGCTCAGGTTCGTGCCGACGCCAACGCTCGCCCGACGCCGACGGCCACAACGCGCTATACCGTAGGGTGATGCCTGAACTGCTCATCGGATGCGGGTCGAGCCGTGAGAAGCTGGTATTCCCTACTCTTGATCGCGGGCGCTGGACGGACTTGGTAACGCTGGACTTCAACTCGGACCATGGTCCAGATGTCGTCCATGACCTCGAATCGCTGCCCTTGCCGTTCGGCGACGAGTCCTTCGACGAGATTCACGCGTACGAGGTGCTCGAACACACGGGCTCGCAAGGTGACTTCCGGTTCTTCTTCGCGCAGTTCGAGGAGTTCTGGCGGCTCCTGCGACCGGGAGGTTTCCTGTGTGGGTCGGTGCCAAACCACCAGAGCGTGTGGGCCTGGGGTGACCCGTCGCACAAGCGCGTCATCGCCATCGAGTCGTTCATGTTTCTCGACCAGAGCGAGTACGTGGCGCAGGTCGGGAAGACGGCGATGAGCGACTTCCGCTTCATCTACTCGGCGGACTTCCGCGTCGTGTACAGCCAAGTATTTGAACACCGCGTGTTCTTTGCGCTCGAAGCGGTCAAGCCGTCCCGCTTGACGCCGGTACATTCGTAGCCGTCAGCGCACGGAGAGCGTGGCGCGCTGCTCGTGGAAGGTTCGCACGAGCGGGTGGTTGCTCGGCCAGGCGGCCGTCGCCTGCAGCGCCCGGTCAAGTTCGAGGGCAGCCTCGACATGGCGGCCGAGCCAACGCAGACACTCGGCGCGCTGCTGCCTGGCGCAGAGCAGCACCTCGTCGTCGGGGACGGTGCGGCCGGCGTGATGGTTGACGACATCGTCGAGATCGAGCAGCGAGGCCGCCCACTCGCCGGCCATCAGCCGGCTCACGCCGCGAGCGTTGCGCGCGTTGACCGCGATGCCGCCCGGGTCGCTCGTGCTATCGGCCAGCGCGATCACCTGGTCGAGCTCGGTGACCGCGTCCGTCGAGCGCTGTAGGAACGTCAGGCACGTGGCCCGCGAGAAGCGGGCGGCGAGCACGCGTGGCGCATCCGGAAGATCGAGCCGGGAACGACGGGCGAGCACGTGGTCGAGCAC
>JAYUAM010000640.1:0-19027 GCA_043741295.1 Acidimicrobiia bacterium | reverse complement strand
TCTCCGCGCTGGCTGGTGTGGCGGGTGTGTACGAGCGCTCCGACGTCGCCGTTCGCGAGCGCGAGGGCCTGTCGCCGCGCGCCGGTGTGCTTCGCGGGCCCGAACCGCCCCGGCGCATCACCGTCACCGAGGACGGCCGCCGGTACGAGGTCGACGTGCGGGCCGGCCACAAGACCGGCTTCTACCTCGACCAGCGCGACAACCGCACGACCGTCGCCCGGCTGGCGGCCGGGCGACGGGTGCTCGACGTGTTCGCCTACACGGGTGGGTTCTCGGTCGCCGCGTACGCCGGCGGGGCGGCCGAGGTCACCACGGTCGACTCGTCGGGACCCGCCCTCGCGTCGGCGGCGGCCAACCTGGCGGCGAACGGCTTCCCGACCGACCGCCTCGTCGAGGCCGACGCGTTCGCCGAGCTTCGCCGCCGCCGGGCCCTGCACGAAGAGTTCGATCTCGTCGTCGTCGATCCCCCCAAGCTCGCCAACCGGGCCGACCAGGTCGACAAGGCGAGTCGGGCCTACAAGGACGCCAACCTGCAGGCGTTCCGGCTGCTGTCGCCGGGCGGGGTGCTCGTCACGTTCTCGTGCAGTGGCGCGGTGGACGACGCGCTGTTCCAGAAGATCGTGTTCGGTGCCGCGCTCGATGCCGGGCGCGACGCCTGGATCGTCGGCAAGCTCGGCCAGGCCGAGGACCACCCGATCGCCCTCACCTATCCCGAGGCCGGGTATCTGAAGGGGCTAGTCGTTCGCGTCGGGTGACATGCGCAAGACTGCCGAGATGGCCGGTCTTCGTACGGGTGAACGTGCCCCCGACTTCACGCTCACTACCGTCGATGGCGCGGCGTGGACGCTCTCGGAACATCTGGGCGATGGCGACATCGTGCTGGTGTTCCTGCGCGGCTTCTTTTGACCCTTCTGCCGCCGGCATCTGGCGCAGTTGCGTCAGGACCATCGAAGGTTCGCCATGCGGGGGGTCACGGTCGTGGCGATCGGCCCGCACACCGCCGAAGAGGTCGCCAAGCACCTCAAGAGCCACCCGACGCCGTTCGCCATGCTCCCGGATCCCGATGGCACGGTGTTCGACGCCTACGACGTGCCATCACGGCTCATCTCGCTCGGCCAGCAGCCGGCCACCTACGTGATCGACCGGGACGGCGTGATCCGCTTCGACGCGGTCGGGGCGCAGCAGTGGAACATCCCGTCGAACGTCACCGTGGTCGAGGTCCTCGACAAGCTCGGTCGGTGAGTCGTTCGGCCCTGCGCCGCTCGCTCGCACCAGCCGGGCGCGCGTTCGTCCTGAACGGGGCCGAAGTCCACGCCGATACGGTGCGAAGCGATGTCCTCGTTAGCCGATCGTGAAGCCGGGAGCGTGCACGTCGTCGCCCTCGCCCCCCAGCTCGACTGGTACGAGCGACTGTGCGCCCAGGCCCAGACGCTGGCGAGCGACGACATCGTGCTCGGCCTGCCGGCCGGACACGCCCGCGTCCTCGGCAGCACCGACGCCGTCCGTGCCGCGTTGTTGAAATCGGGTGCCGAGATCCTCACCGACCGCTCCCGGTCCGCACTCGTCGGGTTCGCGGGCGCGCTGGCCGAGATGCCGGTGATGACCGACCAGAAGGCCGACGAGGAGGAAGTCGTCTTCCACGTCTTCAGTCCGGCCGACGGCAGCTCCCTGGTGCTCAACGGTCGGGTGCTCTGCGCCGCGACGTCGAGCGAGCCGCCGGTCGTGCTCCACGACGACGCCACCGGTTTCGCCGACGCGCTCGCCGAGCGTCCCGACCGCGATCTGGTGCGGGTGCTGCGCTACGACGACGCGATCGACGACGACCCGTCGTGGTACGTGGCCGCCGACGAGATCCTCGACGTGCCGTTCTGGACGAGCGAGTTCTGCGCCACGATCATCCGCGCCGCCGAGGCGACGGGCGGGTTCACCGCCCAGGCCGACGATCCCGCGCCCGGGCGGGAGGTGTCCGTCGCGGCGATCAGCCCGCGGCTGTACGCCCACCTCGAGGACCACGTCGCCCAGCATCTCATGGGGATCGTGCACGAGGTGTGGCCGTTCGTCGACTTCAACGGGCTGCGCGACGCCTTCGTCATCAAGGATGCGCTCGGTTCGCAGACCGAGCTGCGGGTGCACCACGACGTCGCCCAACTGTCGGCGTCCGTGCTGCTCAACCACGGCTACTCCGGCGGCCGCCTCGAGTTCCCGCGCCAGAGCTTCAGCAACGAGGACGCGCTCGTCGGTCGGGCGCTGGTGTGGCCCTCGCTCGTGACTCACCCGCACCGCTCGACCCCGCTCACCCGAGGGGTCAGGTACGCCCTCACCATGTGGTTCGAGCTGCCCGGCATCCATGTGACATGAGACCGGCACGGGCCCGACGTGGGTCGCCGGGCCGGCGGACACACCATGCACACGGTGATGACACCGTTTCCGCGACGAGCAACGGTATCGTCGCCCCTGCATGGTCCGCCCGTCCTTCCCCGTGGTAGCGGCCGCACTGGCCCTGACCGTGTTCGTGGCCTCGTGCGCCGTCGCGCGACCCGTCGTCGTAGCCGGGCCGCAGGCCCTCACGAGCCCGATCGTGCGCGTCTCCACGCTCGCAGCCGTCGCCAGTCCGATCGCCGCCGCGCCGCCGGAACCAGGAACTTCCGAGCTGGCCACGACCGACCTGGCCACGACGGCCCTGGCCACGACCGCCGTGGTCACGACCGCCGTGGCCACGACCGTGGCCACCACGACGCCCGCGTCTGTGCCCGAGGCGACGACCGCGGCACCGCCGACTCCGGCACCGCCGACGTTGGCGCCGGCCGCGCCCACGTTGGTCACCGACGTGGCCCCGTGGCCCGTCGATTTCGGCCCGCTGAAGCGCGGGTCGTCGGGCGACGACGTGCGGGCCCTGCAACAGCGACTCGTCGACCTCGGCTTCTGGATCGACGACATCGACGGCGACTACGGCCTCGTCACCTCGCAAGCGGTGATGGCCTTCCAGAAGTTCTACGGCTCGTTCTACGTGCTCGACCCGTCGGGCAACGCCGATGCCGCCACCATCCAGGTTCTCCGCTCGATCACGGCGCGGCCGCACGGCCAGTCGGACGACGGCGATCTCATCGAGGTCGACAAGACGCGCCAGGTGCTGTTCGTCGTGCGCGGTGGTGCCACGAAGTGGATCTTCAACACTTCCACCGGGAGCGGCAAGACCTATACCGAGGTGAACCAGAAGGACGGCGGCGAGATCACCGGAACCGCGTACACGCCCGAAGGCCGGTTCAAGGTGTACCGCGAATACAGCGACGGTTGGGAGAAGGGCCAGCTCGGCGAGCTCTACCGCCCGAAGTACTTCAAGGGTGGTGTCGCCGTGCACGGGCTGTCGAGCGTACCGAACTACCCCGCCTCCCACGGTTGTGTGCGGGTGTCGCTCGCCGCCATGGACTGGATCTGGGCGAACGACATCATGCCCCGCAACACCGTCGTGTGGGTCCACGCCGACGAGCAGTAGCGCGCCCGAGGAGCGCGGCGCGGCCGCCGGGCAGTAGCGCGGCCGCTAGTCGGCCGGTGCGTCACGGATGTGCGATGCCGCCTTGGCGCGGGCAAGGCCCTGCAGCAGCGAGTCGTGCTGCGGCCCACCGAGGTCGACGACGACGACGGCGTAGGCGAGCGGGGTGTCGATGCCGAGCGTGAGACAGTGGTCGTAGGTCTGGCGGAGCCGCCAGCGCAGCATCGCCGCGGTCGGCAGACCGGTCGACGGATCGGTGCTCTGCTCCACCTGGGTGCGGTGGCCGTACCCGGTGGCCCAGCCCCGCCCGAGAGCGACGCCGGCCTCGAACCCGCGCAAGGCCTCGGCCTCGCTCGAGGCCCGGTGGTCGGCGAGCACGTCGGCCAGAGCGCTTACCCAACCGGTGACCCGCTCGAGGTCCCAGCCGTCGGTCCCGGCCCGTCGACCGAAGCGGTTGAACGCGGCGGTCAGATCGTCGGGCGCCGCCACCGCTATGCGGGCGAGATCAGCGGCGGCGTCGCGCACGAGCGGGCGTGACGCCGTGACCGGGTCGTCCAGCCGGGCGAACCAGGCGGTGAGGAGGTCGTGGTGGTGCTCGATGTCGTGGTGGCTGGCCATCCGCATGGGGTCCCTCGTCTCGTGTGCGTACGAGGAAGAGACGGACGGCGGGCGCGACGATGACGCCGAAGGCGCCGAATTCTTTTCGACTGCTCACCGCCCGCGAGCGTGGCCGTCCGCTCGCACTCCGTTCGCAGTCCGCTCAGGGCCGGCGGACGCGGAGCTTGCGGTCGGCGGCGGTGAGGCAGGTGCCGGTGTCGAGGTCGAACTGCCAGCCGTGCAGGGTGCAGGTCAGCGTCGAGCCGTCGACGGTCCCGAAGCGCGTGAGGTCGGCGTTGCGATGCGGGCAGTAACGCTCGAGGAGGTAGCCACCGAGCTCGATCTCCTCGTGCTCGGGGTCGGGTCCAGCGATGCGGGCGGCGGCCTCGGCTTCGGCCCGAGCGATGCGTTCGGGCGAGAGCGACTTGAACAGGTTGTAGACGTACTCGTTGAACGGCCCAGGCCTCCAGGCGCGGAACCGGCACGACAGGAAGAGGGCGTTCGACCAGTCGACGGCGCGCCGCTCGACGACGGTCTCGATCAACCGGCGGTCGATCTCGAACCGGAAGCCGTACGCCTCGCCGTGCCACTCGCGCACCGCCGCACCCGGCACATCCACAAGGATCTCGATGGCGTCGGCGCCCGTGGCGACGAGCAGGATCGGCGCGCCGATCCCGGTGCGCAGGTGGGGCGCAAGGTCGAGGAGCGGCTCGAACCATTCGGCCATTCGCTCGACCAGTCCTGGCCGCGCCGGGTGCCACGTGGCCTTGTGCTCGGCGAGCCACCCGGCCCAGTCGGCCTGGTAGCGCTCGAGGTAGGCCCGCTTGTCCGTGAAGATCGCCTCGACCGACTCGTCGGGCAGTGGATGGGTCACCGTCACCGCGGTCGGTGTCACCTCGATCGTCGAGCCCGGCACGAGGATGCGAGCGGTACCGATGTGCTCGTTGGCGAGGCGGCGCAGGAACGCCGCCTGGTCGGGAAAGATCGAGATCTCCGACCCGTCGATCACGTTCATCGCAAACAGGTCGGGGTCGAGGAACGCCGGCGGGCCGGCGGCGGGTACGACGGCGCGTGCGCCGACATCACGCACGTAGCGCACGGCGCGGGCGAACTGCGCCTCGACCTTGGCGGCGGCCAGCGCCCGCTTGCGGTCCGCAGGCTCGTCGTACACCATCGGGTACCAGATCGCCCCGGAGTACTGGAGCCACTGCACGTCGATCGGGCCGTGCTCGGCGAGGATGCGGAGGTCGTGTGGGCGGCAGTCGTTCTGGTTCAGGAGCCGAGTCTCGCCGTCGGACACCACGAGCGCAGAGTCGCCCTGTGGGCCGTCGGACACGCTCGTCTCGCAGTGGATCGCCACCTCCAGCCGGCCGCGGCGACCGAGCCGCACAGTCTCGCCGTCCACCGTCCGCACGAGGTTCGTGAACCCGATTCCCTGCAACGTGCGGGCGAGTTCGTCGGTCGGGAAGCCAGGCACGAGCACCGGGATGTCGCGTCGCAGGTGGGTGCGTAGCCACGCCTCGTCGAGGTGGTCGGCGTGCAGGTGTGAGATGTAGAGGTGGTCGGCAGCCTCGATGCGCGCCAGCAGATCGGCTGAGAGCTGGTCGTTGCGGGGGAAGACGAACCACGAGCCGAAAAACGCCGGCACGAACCACGGGTCACACAGGAGCGAGCCGTGGTCGCTCTCGACGAGCAGGCCGGCATGGCCGATGGAGGTGGCGCGCATGTCGGCGAGAGTCTGCCGTAACGCCGACGCCCCGCACACGGCGGGGCGTCAGAACGAACGGAACTCGAGTTGTCGCGGTGCCGTCGGCGTGGTGCCGGGCGACGGCGACTGGCGCCTCAGGCGACGGGCGGGTCGGTGAACTGCTGGCCCTGGCGCGAGACGTGCTCCGTCCAGGCCGTGCCGTCCCAGTAGCGCATCTCGAAGCGGCCCGACGGATCCGGGTACCAGCCGGCCGGCGTCGTGACGACCGGGGCCGGGTTGACCGGTGCGGCGGCCTGCGGCGTCGAGACCTCGATCGGGCTGGCGGCCGCCACGCTCGACTCGTAGCTCGCGACGGGCGTCGGCTCGTAGCTGACGGCTGGCTGCGCGGTGGGCTCGTAGGGTACGGCCGGGGTCGGCTCGTAGCTGACGGCGGGCGTCGGCTCGTAGCTCACGGCCGGTGCGGGCTCGGGCTCGGCGCCCCACCCGGCCGGTTCGCTCACCGGCGACGGGACGTCCTCGACGACCGGGGCCGCCTCGACGACGGACGCGGCGGCGGCGACCGGCGCGCTGGCGGCGACGTCGCCCGCGGTGGACGGCGACGAGCCGTTCGACCCGCGCCGCAGGATGGCGGCAACCTCGCCGCCTGTGGACACGACCGAGACGACGTCCCACCCGTCGGCGGCCCGCTCGTTGAGCTTGGCAACGAGGCCTTCGACGTCATAGGAAGATGCGCTTACCGATGAAAACTCCGACATGGCAGCAAACCTAGCCTGTCCGTCATGGTTCATGTCACCAAAGCGCGAACTTCGACGCCCTGCGTGGTGCCGTCGTGCACGACGATGCCGTCGCGCAACGCCACGAGGTGGTCGACGCCGTCGACGAAGGCCAGCTCGTGTGTGGCCACCACGACCGTTGCCCCGGTGTCGTGGGCGTCGGTGAACAGCTCCAGCAAGGCCTCGCGACCGGTGGCGTCGAGCCCGACGAACGGCTCGTCGACGAGCAGGACACGAAACGGCCGGACGAGCCCGATGGCGATCGCCGCCTTCTGTCGCAGGCCGCGACTGAACCGGGTGGGGAGATCGTCGGCCCGCTCGTAGAGGCCGAGGGCGCCGAGCAGATCGGCGGCGCGCTGCGACCACGAGTCGTCGCATCCGTGCAACCCGGCGACGTACTCGAGGTGCTCCCACACCGAGAGGTCCTCGTAGAACGTCGGGTTGTCGGACAGGTACGACACGGCGCGGCGGGCGTCGAGCGAACCGGCCGGCTGACCGAAGACGGTGACGGTTCCGTCGGTGGGCTCGAGGAGACCGGCGGCCATCCGCAACAGCGTCGTCTTGCCCGAGCCGTTGTGACCGACGAGCGCCACCCGGCTGCCCTCGGCGACCACGAGATCGAGCGGCGCCAACGCCGGGACGTCGCCGTACACCTTCGTCAGGCCGCTCGTCACGAGCGCGCCCGTCGCTGGCGCGGCGCGGCGGGCGACCGCGGTGGCTTCGGTGCGGCGCGGCGGCCGCGGCCGGTCGGCGCGCGGGGACGCGGTATCGCCCGGCTTCGTCGAACCGGACCGACCGTCGGGCCGCCGCGGGCGGGGGGTGCTCACTTGGGGGGTCCCTTCATCGCGTCGGCTCGGGCCTTCTGCCACCAGAGGTGCACA
This sequence comes from Acidimicrobiia bacterium, assembly GCA_043741295.1. Classification (GTDB taxonomy): domain Bacteria; phylum Actinomycetota; class Acidimicrobiia; order Acidimicrobiales; family Ilumatobacteraceae; genus JAYUAM01. The sequence goes on along the minus strand of JAYUAM010000640.1, from coordinate 11,578 downwards.
TCGTCGCGGAAGCGCACGTAGCCGGCCACCACGGCGAGTGCCACGATGACCGGAAGACCGGCCGCCAGCAAACCGCCGACCGGATCGGCGCCGCGGCGCTTGGCCCGTAGCGCGGCGATGACCGGGAGCGCGGCGAGTCCGCTGAGCATCACCGGCCACACGGCGCGCAGCAACGTGGCGACGCCGGTGACCTCGGGCGGCAGCATCGCCGGATCGCTGCCGCCGAGCGTGCGGCCCATCGGATCGGGCGCGCCCATCAGCAGGCTGACGGCGGCGCCGCCCAACCCGCACAGCATGCCGAGGAGCACGGCGAGCGCGACGGCAACGAGCTCTCGGCCGCGCGCGCCGACGATCGCCTGCGCGCCGACAGCCACGGCGACCATCGGGAGGAGCGCGATGGTGGCGGGCAGGAGGTGATGGACGTGGACCAGGCCTCGTTCGCGCGGTGTCGAGTCGGCGCGGTCGCTCTGGTCGATGTCCTGCGCGAGCGTCTCCAACGCGTCGAGCCCGACGACGAAGCTGGCGAGCGCGGCCACGACGACGAGCGGCGTCGTGCCGCGCAGCACGCCGAGCATCGCCAACCCGGCGCCGACGGTGAGCACCGTCATCCGCGTCAACCGACCGAGCGGCACGCGGGTGATGCCGCGCCAGGCTCGTCGCCACACGGGGCGACGGCCGGGCATGGTGAACCACGGTGCTGTGCGGGCGTGGTCCTGGGCGAGCAGTCGATGGAGCACGACGACCGTGCGCAGGTCGCGCATCGTGACGGCGAACCGCAGCTGGCCGGCGAGCGCGGTGCGGCGCTCGGCTGCTTCCAGCTCGACGCCGCGAAGTCGCAGCCAGCCCCAAGCGCTCAGTCCGACGGCTGCGGCGGCGGCGAGCAGCGCCACGGGCGCCGACCGCGCCGGCCACAGCGCGAGGTCGCCGAAGAGTCGCGTCGGCCACCACGGCAACACGTCGGCGACGTTCGCCGCCGCACCGGCGACGAGCACGAGCCCGATGGCCGTGCACCACGAGCGGGCGAGCCGGTGGCCGCTGGCCACGAGCGCGGCGCCGTGACCGGCGAGTGCCACCGCGGCGAGCGCGCCACCACCGGACAGGGCCCACGGCACGCGGCCGTCACCGAACCGGCGGGCGGCCACGAGCCCGATGACCGCGCCCGATGCAGCACCGACGAACAGCGCGTGGCGGATCTGCGTGAGCGCCAGCGGCCCGAGCGCCCGGCCGCGGTCGACCGGTGAGAGCAGCACGTGGCGGACCTCGGCCGGTTCGAGGGCGAGCGGGCCGCCCCGGCTCCCCGAGCGCAGCCCGACGGCGATGGCCACCGCAGCCAGGAGCCCGATCACCGCCGGCGCATGGTCGACGACACGAGCGCGCGCCGCCGGGTCGAGCACCGAATCGCCGATCGCGCCGACAAGGAACAGCACGACGAACAGCGCGCCGAACCCGGTGAGGTAGGCGCGGTAGGCGAGCTCGAACCAGTCGGTGTCGGCGACACGGTTGGCGCGGCGGGCGTCGCGCAGACGGTGGAGCGCGCCGGCGTCGACCGCCGGACCGCCAAGCTCGGCGAGCACGAGGTCGACCGTCACGGCGTGGCGCCCACGGCCACGGGGCGGTCCGGGTCCGACGACCAGCCCGACCACGATGGCACGAACAGCCGGGCGCGGGCGTGCCCGACGTGTTCGAGGGCGACGAGCAACGCGCAGGCCGACACCCCCGACCCACACGACGCGACGACGTCGGTATCGGCGGTGATCCCGGCGGCCCGCAGGACGCGCGCCAGCTCGGGGGTCGGCAGGAAGCGGCGCGTGTCGGGGTCGACGAGCGTCGCCCACGGCAGGTTGACGGCGCCCGGGATGTGGCCGGCGCGCCGGTCGACCGGTTCGGTGTCGCCGCGGTAGCGATCGGGCGCGCGGGCGTCGAGCAGGAGCGGTCGGTCCGCCGGTGGGCCCGCGTCCGTGCCTCCCGCTCGTTCGGCGTCGTCCCACCCCGCGAGCCGGTCGGCGGGCCAGGGTCGGGCGGTGAACGTTGCCGGTTCGCACGGTTCGGCATCGCCCGTGTCGAGCCGGCCGGGGTGCGCGGCGAGCCAGGCGGCGAGTCCGCCGTCGAGGAGCATCGCCGGGGCCTCGAGGGCGCGCAGCATCCACACGAAGCGCCCGGCCGTGCCACCGCCCGAGTCGTCGTAGGCGACGACGATGTCGCCGTCGCCGATGCCCAGCGCGCCGACCGTGGCGGCGAACCGCTCCGGCGACGGCAACGGATGTCGCCCGTCGGTCGGGTGGCCGCCCTCGCTCGGGTGCGGGGCCGAGCACACGGTGTCGAGGTCGACGAACCGGGCGCCCGGCAGATGGCCGTGGCGGTAGGCGGTGGCGGCGTCGCGGCCGTCGAGGTACCACCGCACGTCACACACGACGACGCGTCGCCGCCGGTCGCTGACGCCGGCATCGTCGAGGTCGACGATCATGCCGGCCAACCAGTCGACACCGACCAGGATCGGTGGGGGCGACGCCGGCCCGACCGGCCCCGGCGGCGATGCGGCGTGATCGCCGTCCAGTGGCGCGCGGGCGTGATCGGAGGGTGGGGTGACCATCGGCGCCAACCTATCGGGCGGCGGCCCGGCCAGAATGGGCCGCGATGACCGTGACCCAGGCCCTCGAACGGATCTTCGCGATCCTCGCCGTCGCCGCCGGGGCCGGTGCGGTGGCCCTGTGGGTGGGCCGGTTCGTCGGCCGCACGAACCCGTCGGTGGCCCAGATCGTCGAACAGTTCGCCTCGGCCCGGCTGTGGCTCGGTGCACTGGTGGCGGCGGTCGCGATGGGCGGCAGCCTGTACTTCTCCCTCGGCGCCCACTTCGTCCCGTGCCGCTTGTGCTGGGTGCAGCGCGGGTTCATGTACCCCCTGGCGTTCCTGCTCGCCATTGGAGGCTGGCGTCGATGGGCTCCCGCCGGGCGCGTCGGCCTCGTGCTCGCCACGGTCGGCGCGTGCGTGTCGGTGTACCACGTGATCCTCGAACACAACCCGCAGCTCGAATCGAACGTATGCGCCGTGAGCACACCGTGCACGCAGATCTGGTTCAAGGAGTTCGGGTTCGTTACGTTGCCGGTGATGGCGTTGTGCGGTTTCGCCTTCGTCGCCACGGTCCTCGCCCTTCCCACCCGCCCCCTTTTCGCCCGGCCCCTGTCGGCCCGCACCGATGTGTCCGGCACTGACACGCCGGGCGCCCCTGTCCCACCGCTACGTCCACGGAGCACCTCATGAGCACGTCCGTCCCGCCGCCCCCCGGCGCCCCTCCGCCTCCGCCTCCCGGTGCCCCTGTCCCGAGCGACGGCAGCTACGTCTCTCCGGGGGGCAAGGTCGGCAGGAGCAAGGTGCCGCTGATCGTCGCCGGGGTCGTCGGGTTCGCCATCGTCGCCGCGCTGGCCACGTTCGCCACGGGCACGAAGAAGTCGTCCTCGCCGGCCGCGGTAGCGAGCACGGCGCCCGGCGCGCCGGTGGCCGCGGGCGCGGTGGCCCCCGCCGAGAACCAGGCCGTCACCGTCTCGGGTACGGCACTGGCGAAGCTCGCCAAGGGCACGGACCCGGCGATCGGGCTGAAGGCGCCCGCGCTCGCCGGCTACTCGTTCGACGGTTCACCGGTGTCCGTGCAGCCGGGCTCGTCGCCGATGCTCGTGCTCTTCGTCGCCCACTGGTGTCCGCACTGCCAACGTGAGGTGCCCGTGATCGTCAAGTACATGGCCGACGGCAAGGTGCCGGCCGGCATGAAGGTCGTCGCCGTGTCCACGGCGGTGTCGAGCGACGCGGCGAACTACCCGCCGTCGGCCTGGCTCGCCAAGGTCGGTTTCACCGCGCCGGTGCTCGCCGACGGCAAGGACCAGGAGGCGGCCGCCGCGTACGGCCTTCCCGGCTACCCGTACTTCGTCGTGCTCAAGGCCGATGGCACGGTGGCCGCGCGAGTCTCGGGCGAGAAGACGGTCGCCGAGCTCGACGAGATCTTGGCCACCGCGGTCAAGTAGTCGGCGGCCGACAACGCGCCGCCGGTGCGGTCAGCGCGAGCGGGCGCGCCGGAACCTTGCCGCCTTGCGCGTCGGATCGGCGCCGCCCGACGCCTCGGCTGAACCCGGCGCGTCGACTGGGCCCGGCGCGTCGCCGGCGTCGCCGGAGCGTCGGCCGTGCGGATGGTCGTCGCCGCCGGCACCGTCGAGACCGGTCCAACCGGGGCCCGGTACCGGGTCGGTGCGCAGGGCGCGCCCGGCGGCTTCGGCGCGCGACATGATCTCGCGCAGCGGCAGGCCGAGGGCCCAGGCCGCGGCGGCGGCATCGTCCTGCTCAACCTTCACGCGCCCGACGCCGAGCTTTACCCGGATCGGTTGACCCTCGACCTCGATCACGGCGTCGTCCCGATGCTGCGGCCAGCGTTCGACGTTTGCGCTCCGCACGCCGAGCGACCCCGTCTCGCTTGTGAGCACCTGGGCGAGCGCCGACGCCCGGGCGGGATCGCACAGCACGTGCACCGTGTGAGCGGGGCGCCCCTTCTTCATGATCACCGGCGTGATCCACGCGTCGTGGGCACCGGCCTCGAGCAGCTGAGCGATGGTGTGGGCGAGCATCTCGCCGGTGGCGTCGTCGACGTTCACCTCGAGCTGCATCGCCGGCAAGCCGACGCCGAGCGTGTCGGTCTCGATCAGCTCGCCGATCACCACCTGCGTGACGTTCGGGCGGGCCTCGAGGTTGCGGGCGCCGGCCCCGTGCCCAATGGCCGCGAGGGTCAGGGCGGGCATGGTGCCGAACCCGCGGGCGAGCGCCGACAGGATCGCCGCGCCCGTGGGCGTCGTGAGCTCGAACGGGATGTCGAGGCCGTAGCTCGGTACGCCCATGAGGAGGCTGAGCGTCGCCGGTGCCGGAACGGGGAGAAGACCGTGAGCCGTCGTCACCATGCCTCGCCCCTGGGCGACGGCACTGGCGTGGACCTCGTCGATGTCGAGCGATTCGAGGGCGGCGCACACGCCGACGATGTCGATGATGGCGTCGACCGAACCGACCTCGTGGAACTCGACATCGTCGGGCTCGACGCCGTGCAACTTGCCCTCGACGGCGGCGAGTCGTCCGAAGACGGCCAGCGCCCGCTCCGTGACGCGGGCGTCGAGATCGCAACCGCGCAGGAGCTCGAGGATTTCGGCGGCCCGGCGGTGCTCGTCGGTGTCCTCGGTGACCACCTCGGCCCGCATCGCCCGAATGCCGCCGCGTTGCGTCGGCGTGACCGTCAGCGTCCAGCCGTCGACCGGAAGCGTGGCTAGCGCCTTGCGCACCAGGCTCTCGTCGGCACCCGCGTCGAACAGCGCACCGAGCGCCATGTCGCCTGCGATGCCGGAGAAGCAGTGGAACCACGCCGCCCGTGCCATGTCCCCTGTACGTCTAGTCGCTGGCAGCACTCGACACCATCGCGAGAAGGTGAAGATGCTGGTACGACCGCCTCTACGATGTCGGCGCGCCGCGGACGGTGGCCGCCTCCGTGGCCGTCTCCGCGGCCGTCCCGCCCACGGTGGTGGTCTCGGTAGCGGGTCGGGCGGCGAGGATGCGGCACGCTGCGCACGCCGCGCCGTAGCCGTTGTCGATCCCGACGACGCTGATGCCCGGTGCGCAGCTCGCGTGCATCGCCAGCAGCGCGGTGACGCCTTCGAGACTGGCGCCGTAACCCACCGAGGTCGGTACGGCGATGACCGGGCGCGCCGTCAGCCCGGCCACCACGCTGGCGAGCGCGCCTTCCATGCCGGCCACCGTGACGACGACATCGGCGGCGGCCAGTTCGTCGACGTGGGGGAGCAGTCGGTGGAGGCCGGCGACGCCGACATCGGTGAGCAGGCGGGCTTCGATCCCGTAGGCCCGCAGGGTCGTCGCGCACTCTTCGGCCACGGTCAGGTCGGCCGTACCGGCCGACGCGATCACCACGTGCACGTCCTGGCGTGCCGGCCGCGGGCGCCACACAAGCGTGCTGCCGCGGCGTTCGCCGTCGGGATGGGCAGCGCACACGACGCTCGCCTGCTCGTCCGAGACACGGGTGACGATCACGGGTCCGGTGCCGTGGGCGAGGAGTTCGTCGACGATCGAGACGAGGTGGTCGATCTGCTTGCCCGGCGCGTACACGGCTTCGGGGAGACCCTGGCGCAGGGCGCGGTGGTGGTCGATGCGCGCATGGCCGAGGTCGGCGAACGGCAACCGGGCGAGCGCAGTGGCGGCCGCGGCAGGGGCGACTCGCCCGGCGGCGACGTCGTCGAGCAATCGGCCAAGTGTCACGTCATCCACGTCCCCTAGCATCGCGGGCCGTGAACGCCACCGACGGATCGACGGGAACCACGAGCGGCGAACGGCCCGGCGAGCGGGTCGGCGAGCGCGTCGGTTTCCTCGGGCCGTTCGGCACGTTCACCGAGCAGGCGCTGCGCAACGAGCCCGACCTCGCGGCGATGACGCTCGTGCCGATCCGCTCGATGCCCGACGTGCTCGACGCGGTCGCTGCGGGCGAGGTCGACCTCGGTTTCATCGCCATCGAGAACTCGATCGAGGGCACGGTGAACCTGGCCCAGGACGCTCTCGTCTTCGACCACTCGCTCGTCATCCAGCGTGAGGCAGTGCTCGACATCGAGCACTGCCTGCTGGCGCGCGCCGGCACGACGTTGGCCGAGGTGAAGGTCGTCCACTCGATCGGGGTGGCGTCGGCGCAGTGCCACGCGTATCTGCGGCGCGAGCTCCCGCAGGCCGAGCTGCAGGCCGCCAACTCCACCGCGGAAGCGGCGCGCACCGTGGGCGAGCTGACCGAGCGCGGCCACGCCGCGGTGGCACCGCGCGTGGCGGCCGCGCTCTATGGTCTCGATGTCATCGCTGCCGACATCGCCGACCATCCGGGCAACCAGACCCGGTTCGTGCTCGTTGCTCGCGACGCGGTGGCGGCGCCCACCGGCCATGACAAGACGTCGATCGTCGTCTATCAGCGGGCCAACGAACCGGGTTCGCTGATCTCGATCCTCGCCGAGTTCGCGGCACGCCGGATCAACCTCACCAAGCTCGAGAGCCGGCCGACGAAGGCTGGCGGGCTGGGCGACTACTGCTTCGTCATCGATGCGGTGGGCCACATTGACGACGAGGTGCTCGCCGACGCGCTGCGCGATCTGCACGCCAAGCAGGGCGGCGTGAAGTTCCTCGGCTCCTACCCGATGGCCGGCGTCCATGCCGAGACCACCCGTGTCCATGCCGATCAGGCCTGGCAGGCGGCCGACGACTGGTTGAGCGCGCTGCGATCCAAGGTCCGTACCGGGCGTCGCTGACGATGGGCGATTCTGTGCCTGCGAGCGACAACCTTCCGGCCGTGCGCACGGCGCGCCCCGACGAGCACCCCGGTCTCATCGCCACCGGCGTAGCCCGCGTTCGTCGAGGCGGTCGCGACTTCGGCGATGCGTCGGCGGGCGCAATGCGCGGGCTGCTCGGCGCGGTCACGGGTCTGTACGACCGGGCGGTCGACTCGATGCTCGCGACGCCGCATGCCGTGCCGACGGCCCACGAGGCGCTCCGCCTGCTCGACGACCGCCAGCGTGACACGGCGCACCTGGGTGAGCAGATCGGCAAGGTCGCCGTGCTCGCGGTGCCCGTGGTGCGGCGCCTGCAGTCGGCCCAGCGGCTCGCCCGCCTCCCGGGCGTGCGTCGGTTGCCGTGGCTCGCGTCAGCCACCACCGCGGCGGCGACGGCAACGGCTCTGACGCGCGGCGTGCACGACATCCAGATCATCGGCTCGTTCGTCGCCACCCGTCTGGAGGCCACCGGCCGACCGGTCGACGCCGAGCTGGTCAAGCGGATCACCGTGCAGCTCTACCTCTCGCCATCCTCGCCGGTGCGCCTCGATCAGAAGGTCGGTCCGGCGCGGCTGCTCCGCCGATGGCTGGTGCGCGGGGCCCTCGGCCGTGACTCGAAGCGGGCGGCCGAGAAGGCGGTGTCGGCCGTCAGCCGGCTCGACGTCACCGTCGTCGCACAGGCCTGGGCCACACGGCAGAGCTGAACGCAGCCGCGCTAGGGCGAGTCACCAGGGCGCAGCGGATCGATGATCGCGAGTGACGCGCCGAGCGAGCGCGCCAGCTCGGCGAAGTCGGCGGTGCCACCGGGTCCGTCCGCCGCGTTGCCGTCCCAGATCAGCGCGATGTGGAGCTGTGCCGGTTGCCCGAGCTCGCGTGCCCGGGCGATCATCGCCTGGTTGGCCCGGGCGAACTCGTTCGTCGTGTCGACGGATTCGTCAGGCGCCACCACGCTGTAGCGGACGTGGGCGAGCAGGTCGCGGAAGCGCTCGACCCAGATCGAGTCGGGAAGGCGCACGGACGCCGATTCGAACGCGTGGGGCTCGAGCGCCAGGAGCAGCTCGACGTCGGCGCCGCGACGGCGAGCGGACTCGGCGCAGAGGATGTCGGCTCCCCTGGCCCCACCGTTGAGCACGACGTCGCCGGGGCCGATCTGCCACCCGTCGAGCACCCGTTCGACGGCGGCGGCCACGGGTGCCTCGTTGGCCGCCGGGAAGCGCGGGGTCGCGCGATCGGGCGCGTCGATCATGTGACCGCTCGTGACGACGACCTTGTCGTAGCGGCGCGGCATCGCGGGGCCCCGGACCGTCACTTGTCGACCCGTTCGTCGAGGCGTCCGTCGAGACGGGAGCGGATCCAGGCGATGGCTTCCTCGTGCGCGCCTTCGGCCTCGCAGGCGGTGTCGGGTACGACGCCGGTTCCTTCCCATCCGGTACCGGTCGACACATCGAACACGCGGGCGATCGGCAGCTGGGCGTGCACGTGCGGTGTCAGTACGACCGGGGTCACGTGATCGGCGGCACCCGGCGTCTGCTCGCCGAAGACGTGGACCCGGCCGCGCACCTGCACGTGATACGCGAGCGCCTCGGCCGACGAGAACGTGGCCCGACTCGTGAGCACGGCGACCGGTGCGTCGGCCGAGACGCACAGGTCGTGCGACGGTGGCGTCGACGACCATGCGGTGATCCCGTCGGCCCCGTGAACCTCGGAGAGGGGTACGGCGGCGCCCAGGATCATGCCGGCGATATAGGCGACGCTGGCAGGGTCGCCGCCACCGTTGAACCGCAGGTCGAGCACGAGCCCGACCGCCCGTCGGGTTAGGGCCACGGCCGCTTCGAGGAAGGGCTCGGCGATGTCGAACGGATCGAGCGCATCGATGCGCACCGTGGCGATGCCGTCGGGCGTGCGCTCGACTGAGCGCACCGAGCAGGCGCGCCGACGCATGGCCCGCAGGTCGGGCGGCGGCCAGCCGAGGTCCTCGACGGTGGGAGTGAGCGAGCCACCGGGCTCGAAGAACAGCAGCAGGTGACGGCTGTGACGATGGGCGGCGCGCTCGATGCCCCGGCACTGTTCGGCGTCGATCGGCGCGGCGGGGTTGGTGACGGTCTCGTGGCACGCGGCGAGGATGCGCGCCGCCCGCTCGGGTTCGGGTAGCAGCGCGGGCACCCACCGGTCGAGCGCGGCGAGCAGATCGCCGACGGGTTCGCAAGAGGGGGTCATCGTTCAAGCATGCCCGTTCTGGCGGTGATCGAGCCGGAGCACGGCGACTCGGCGGGGGGCCGGCTCGCGCTCAGCCGACGGCCGTGGCGCCGAAGCTGTCGTAGGGCACGGCGGCCGTATCCGCCAGCCGCATGCCGTTGGCCAGCTGCGTGGGTGAGATGCCGCCTGGCCCCCACGGTGACGCACTTCCGGCAGCCAGCGCGTTGGCCGACTTCGGGCCGACCGCGAACCGCCTGCGCACCTCGTCCAACGGCTGGTCAGCGAAGCGGAACCAGTCGACCTGCATGAAGTCGACATCGGGCTCGCCGTCGGGCCCGTGCGAGAGCGCTCCCCGGCGCAGCGCGTCGCCGATCCGCAGCGTCATGCCGGCGTGCGAGAGCTGATCGGGAAACGCGTCGAACAAGCCGGCATCGTGTTCGAGGTAGCCGGTCTCGAACAGGCTCACGACCATCGCCAGGAGCGAGAAGCCACGGGGGTCGTCGTTGGCCCGGGCGATGAGGGCGAACACCTCGAGCTCGGCCTCCACCGTTGTGCCGTAGTCCGCGAGCACGTGCACCCAGTCGTGCTGGGCGAGCAGTGGCGGCGCCGAGCCGGGGTCGCCGGGTACGGCGAATCCTCGGGCGCGGTAGAACTGGGTATTGGCGAACTGCTCGACGGTGCGCAGCAATCCGTCGTCGATGCCGAGCTCGCGGCTGAAGTCGGCGACGCTCGCCGCCACCTCGGGCGGGATCGGGCGCAGGACGAGCGCGGCGAGCACCATCATGTGCACCATCCGCATGCGGTACATCGGTGCCCGCCGGCGCAGCTGTTCGGCGTAGATGGAGGCATCGACGACCGGCAGGGACGCGGCGTCCACAGCGTGGCCGGTCATCGCCTCGAATGCCGCGGCGATCAGCAGCTGCTGGAACTCGGAGTTGCCGCCCGCGGGCGGGCCGCGCTGAGCACTCCCGCCGCGCTGCGGGCGGTCTCGGCGGCGTTCAGAGGGTCGAGGTCGAGGTCGTCGGGCCCCGGGAAGGGCACGGGCATGACGGGTCCCTCAGCCGTGCGACGGCGAGGGTGGTGCGCCCTCGATCTCGAAGGCGACGTCGTCGACGTAGCACCACCACCAGTCCTCGCCCGGCTCGTAGGAGCGGATGATCGGGTGACCGGTCGCGTGGAAGTGGGCCGTGGCATGGCGGCCCGGCGAGTTGTCGCAGCAGCCGCTGTGGCCGCAGACCTGGCACAGGCGCAGGTGGACCCAGTCCTCGCGGCCGGCGGCGATGCAGTCGGCGCATCCGTCAACCGGGGTCGTCGCGGGCGGGGTGAGGTCCTCCGGGATGTGCGAGCAGTCGGTCGTCATGGGAGCTCCTTCTGGGGGCGTGGTGGCCTCGGTTTCCAGTCTGGACTTCGCGTCAACCGCGCCCGAGATCATGGTGCCGCTGGCGTTACTCCACGATGCGGATCAGACTCGCCGACGTGTACCTGCCGCGTGCCTTCGCCGTCGACGATGCCGCGTCGATCGCGATGATGATCCGGTCGGCGGCCGTCGGCCATCTCGTCACGTCGGGTCCTGCCGGTCTCGATTCGTCGCTGCTCCCGCTCCTAGCCGACGAGGAGCTCACGGTGCTGCACGGCCACCTTGCGCGCGCCAACCTGCATGGGCGGGCGATGGCGTCGAAGGGCGACGACGGGGCGGACGCGCTCGTGATCTTCGCCGGGCCCAATGCCTACGTCTCGCCGGCGTGGTACCCGACGAAGGCGGCGACGGGCGAGGTCGTCCCGACCTGGAATTACGAGGTCGTGCACGTGCACGGCCGGGTGCACGTCGTGGACGACGCCGCCTTCGTGGCCGACGTCGTCCAGCGCCTCACCGGCGTCCACGAGGCCGCTCGTACCGATGGGGCGCCCCGATGGTCGGTCGACGATGCTCCGCCCGACTACCTCTCCCGCATGCACCGGGCGATCGTCGGCATCGAACTACGCGTCGAACGCGTCGAGGCGAAGCGCAAGCTCTCGCAGAACCGCCCGCCCGTTGATCGGACCGC